>NZ_JAUSUC010000010.1 GCF_030813365.1 Oikeobacillus pervagus | reverse complement strand
GCGTGGCGCACTTTGCCACAGAAAGGACATTCATTTGACCTCGAGCAGCTAGGAGCCGCAGCTAGACAATGAAAAGCGGAGGCGACTGGTCAGCTGCGACAAGCAAATGAAGGGCCTTGGCGTGGCGCACTTTGCCACAGAAAGGACATTCATTTGACCTCGAGCAGCTAGGAGCCGCAGCTAGACAATGAAAAGCGGAGGCGACTGGTCAGCTATGGCAAATAAGGGCTTATTTCTATAAAATTTCCGCTTGGACAATTGGAAAACATATGTATCGGAATGACTTTTACATGAATATTCTTTAATAAACAGATTTTCGGTCATTATTCCTTCAGCACTATGCCTATTTAGTTAAGTAAAGTATTACCATACTTAATATTGTATTTCATCCGAATGAAATGAAGCACAATTGTCAACAAATGAGTATATAGACTGTTGATTGGAGGGTCACAAATGAGACAATGGCATAGGGAACAGCTAATAGAACGTCAAGCCAGGTCCTTTCAAGAAGGGGTCGTTGAATATATTAATGATCAATGGGTATTTTTTGATGATGTGAATGATGAAGCCATTAACTTGGAACAGTTTTTTCATTCAGAAGTAGAAATCTATCGATTCAAACAATGGAAAAAAGGCATTTTACAAGATGATGCCATGGTCAGTGTCGAATCGAAATTATTTCCTTTAAACGATATGGACCATTTGCGGGTAAAAAAAAATCTTGTCCTTTCACTTGAAATGCTTTTAGAAGAAATTAGTGATGATTCATTTTTACAACTACTTACAACGATCAATGGATTGCATTTCTCCATATATGATTGTATATATTGCCATAATCATCTATCTTTCCTCAATAAAGATCGGATCCGTCAAGGAACTAATTTTATTATTTTAGATAATGGTGAATTAATATGTTCTGTTCAGCATCACTTTTTGTATCGTGATAAACGAAGGGACCGATTTGAAGTAACATTAAGCACAGGAAAACGAGTCATCATAGAAAAATTAGAGTAATAATCCCGCTTCATTTTCTATTAGAAGCGGGATTATTTTTTTATGACAAAGAATAAATAAAATTTATGCTCGATCACATCACAGATCTGCTTTTAAGCAAAGAAACCAAGTCCTATCGGTAATTTAAAACCTAAATAAAGAACAATTAAGAAAACAATGACAAAAATGGTGAAAAACATTCCAGTACTTTTGCCTTTTTTCGCACGAGCTAATACCATTTCCATTAGCCCAATGACGATGATCCCAAATAACATTTTCATGCCATACAGCATATCATTAATTTCGTGGAATTTAATGAACAACATGATTCCACTGAATAAAATAAGCAGATAGAATAATCTTAAAATCATTTGAACAATTTTCGAGCCCTTCTCATTTCCACCTTTTATTAATGATACGGCAACAAAGAATAAAATAATACCAATTACCCATGTAGTAATATGAAGATGGGTATTTGTAAATATAGCAGAATCCACTTCAATTTCCCTCCTAAATAAAAGCTAATCCATAACATCTTATCATTTCTCATTCATTATGCAAAAGATTCGACTCCAAAATAACAACTAACGAGATTGGTTGTTATTTAGTTCACTCTATTGAAAAGCGTACCTACTTGTTGAATGGTAATTTCGATTTCGTCCCCTGACTTTAATAGTTTCGGAGGATCAAATCCTAAGCCGACCCCAGCAGGAGTTCCAGTAGCAATAATATCGCCCGGTTCCAATGTCATTCCCTTTGATAGAGTAGAAATAATCTCATCTATTGGAAAAATAAAATATTTCGTATTGGATTGCTGGCGAACCTCTCCATTGACTTTCGTTTCGATTTCAAGAGATTCTGGATGAGGTACTTCATCTTTTGTTACGATCCACGGACCCATTGGACAAGTTTGATCTAAGCTTTTTCCAAGGAAAAATTGTTTATGTCGTTTTTGTATATCTCTTGCTGTTATATCATTAATGATGGTCAAACCAAATAAGTAGTCCAATGCGTCCTCCTTTGCAATATTTATTCCTTTTTTCCCAATAATAATAGCCAATTCGCCTTCATAGTCTAGGGCATCTGTAACCTCTGAATAGGAAGGAATAGATGCTTGATGGGATGTAACCGTTGTCGGTGCTTTTGTAAAAACCATTAAATCACTTGGAATACTTTCTTCTCCGCCTAGTTCAATTGCATGCTCACGGTAATTCTTTCCAATACAAACAATGTTTTTAGTTGGACGAGGAATCGGGGCTAACCATTCAATTTCTTCAACATTTTGCAAAAAGGATGATGTCTTATGCTCTTTCCCGAAGGCTAATAATTCTTTTACTGTTTCGATAAGTGAATATTTCGGATCGATGGCTTCCACTAATTTATTGGGTAGAAGCTTTTTACCGTATTTCTCTTGAATGGCCTGTAAGTTCCAGATCCCTTTTTGATCCTCATCCCAAACACCAAATTGTTCCTCCTGATTATACAAATAGGAAACAAATTTCAATGGGAACACCTCCTACATAATTCATATCTATTTACTTTTTCCATATGTAAGCATTCTCCAGACCTTTTCTATTGGCCCCTGTTTAAACTTTAACAACCATAGCTCTGAAAGAATAACTTGCATAATAAAGATTGCAAACACAAGCATAGTTCCTGTTGTCAGGCTTATTTTACCATATAAACCAATTCCATACCCATAGAAAAGGAATGTGCCGACAATCGATTGCATTAGGTAATTGGTTAAAGACATTCTCCCAGCAGATGCCAAAGGTTTCGTTATTTTCATTCCAATACTCGACTCAACCATTAAGACGATCCCCACTGCATAGGCTGTGGCCAACAATGGCCCCCCTAATGAATCCTGTACAAATATATAGGCAAGATTTTTTTCAAAAAGATATGGGGTATATTTCAAAAGTACAGCTACTAAGAAAAAGAAAAGAAACATGGCGAAGAGTTTCTTTTTCAACTGCGTCCATTTTGTAAGCAAATCCAATTTTGCCGCTCCAGCTCCAATCAACATCATCGGAAAAATCGCTATAAATAATAGAAACATATTTTGAATATTATTAACCGCAGTCCAATCTGCGAGGCGCTGTTTCATAATTACTTGAAATGAATCTGTTGTATAAGATGAAATGGAGCTCTTCATCCCGGTTAAGTCCGTCCAAATGATGACACTTGTCGGATCTACTTTCGATAGGAGAAGAAGCATAATGCTAATAAATACATTTGGGATCACAAATAGGATACTGCCGATTATTAGTAAGGTTTTACCTGAAAAACGCAACATAAGAAGAAGCAAAAAACCTAAAACGGCATAATTTATCAAAATATCGCCAGACCAAATAAGAAAAGCATGAATACTTCCGATACATAGTAAGAAAAAAAATCTTCTCAAACCAATCGGCCAATAATTGACTCCCCTTGCATCTGCTCGTTGTTTTTGCAGTGCTGTACCATACCCAAATAACATCGCAAATAATGGGTAAAAACTTGCTTGAACAAAAATATCTATCCACTGATAATGAAAGTGATCATTAGGAGCACTCCACCATTCATACGGATCATAATAAAGAAACGGGGAATGAAACGAAATCATATTTACTAGGAATATCCCTAATAAAGCAAAACCCCTCATTACATCTAATGATTGAATTCTATTTGTCTTTTCAATTGGTGTAAAATTATTACTCATTCAATTTCCTCCATTTAGATTTAAACCCCTCATTCATCATTTCCTTCAACTTGTAAAATCAATGTATAGAATCTAGGCTAATCTCTCACCTTTTCATTTTTCACTCATATAGTATATAGCAAGATTAACAGTAAAAGATGTACCATGTAAAGATAATGATACTGTGCAAAGGATGTGAGCGGCTTTGCCTGCTTTTGTCGGAGCTGTTCAAGTGATTAATATTGGATCGAGCGGCGTTTTTCATATTGGGGATGTTGTGCAAATTCACCCCATCTCTAATACGAAAACCTTCTCAGGTGCAGGTTCTTTTAATACAGGGGACCGGATAAAAGTATATAGTCAACAATCTTCAACGAATACCTTTGATCAAGATGGTTGGGATCAAGGAACTTTATTGACGATGTAAGAGGGATCCAAATGAATATATACGTACAACAAACGATTCAAATTAAACTCATTCGTATCGACTCCATTTCGAACACAGGTGTTTTACAAATCGGGACATCAGGTTCCATTCAATCTTCTTCCCATTTATATAATACTGGGGGATTCACTAAGCCCGCACCACAAATAACTAGTAATATCGTACAAAAGGACGATTCTAATTCAGAAGTTCTAGTCCCGTTGCAAATACCATTAATTTAATTCCTCCATATAAGGGGTGACCTAAATGATCAATTATTACGCACTTATCCAACAATTATATCAAGTTATTGGAGGACAAAATCAGCAAATCCTGTCACTAAAAAAAGAGATTCAGTTATTGAAAGAGGAGTTTCAATCCTTTAAGACAAAGACACCGGTTCATGTAGACCGAATCGAATACAAATTTGACCAGCTAAAAGTCGAAACATTAGAAGGAACATTGAATATCGGAATGAACCCCTCAGATCTTGGAGACATAGCAGATACGAATATTTCTACACCCCAGCCAATAGGTCATGATATGGCACAAGATGAAATGATCCAAACCATTAGAGACAAAATGAATGAATATATGGAAAAAGAACTCCCCCATATCATTCAAAAAAATGAAGCACAATTAAATCGATCACTCACCCCCCAGTACTATGATTTAATCAAAGAAGATTTAACAAAACAACTTCCTGAACGAATTCAATTTTATGTTAGACAGTTTTCAAAAGAAGGCCCTAACAAAAAGAAAGAAACGCAAGAACAAACGATCATCAACCATGTTAAACAAGATATTCAACAAGCTATTTTTCATTTTATGAGTAAGCTACCTAATTAGATGGGGGCGTACAAAAGATCGTGATGACGAACGTCAAATTCATTTTATTATTGTAAAAATTTATTTTTCCTTTTGAAAAGGTGGTTTTTTATGAATCTTCAAGTAGTAAACTGTGAGCTTTCAGTTGGTGATATTAAGGTGACGGGGGTTGCTAGTTCCTCATTATTGCTCATTGGAGATGCAGATGTCATTCAATTACATTCCATTTTTGATACTCCCCCAGAATCACTCATCATTGGACCTTTTGTTCCGCTAGTAACTTAATGGTGAAGGAAATGGGACGTTACTCAATCGTTCATCATTTAAATATGGATGCCATTTCTTATGGATCCATCCTTCAAGTGGGGGATACAAAAGAAATTTTATCAAAGGCAAATGCGCTAGCGATTCAAAGAGAGGAAGAGCTTTTCTATTCTCAGGAAGCACCATTTGACCGATTCGCTATTTTCTCCTATTCATTTCCACATAAAGAAATAAGGAATGAGGTAGAGTTCGAGAAGATCCATATCGATCCAACTATTCAGGTTAATTCATTAAACGTGACTGCCATCTCGGCCTCATCCGTTGTCCAGGTCGGTTCACTCGAGAATGGGCAATTCGAAGCAAGAGTCAAACATATTCGACGACACCTTAAAAATAATGAATAAATTTCCCCTGTCATCTACGGCCAATTTATTCGTCTTAGAAGAGATTCACTTTTTTAGTATTTTCCCATAAAATAATACGGAAAAAGAATGATTAATGTTGATATAACTTGCAAAGGATGTTTTTTATGCCAGCGATTATTGGACCTGTACAAATATATAGTATTAGTGATGGCATTGTACAATTTGGTGATTCTGCCTTTATTTCTCCAAAAAACAGTGGGAAAACATCGGCAGGGTCAGGAGGTTTTAATACAGGGCCATTTATAGTCACTTACACAGGGTTTAATGCAAATCCAACGTTTACTTGTAGTGGTGTTGACCAACCAATTGTCGGTAATAATTAAGTTAAAAAGGAAACCAATCTAGTTTTCAATATTCAAAAAAATGACCATGTCAACAGCAAAAAACTCCTCTTCACTGAAAACGAAGAGGAGTTTCTTTTCGCCAAAATTGAGGCTGTGAATAAAGGAATCCCTTGTGATAGAGTTAAGTTAATTGTAAAATATGAGCCCCATCAAAGAAATATAGACATTTCTCATCTACTTTTATTTTCCATATATTCTCTATTGCTTTCGCATATAAATTAATTTGGATTTTATAACGTTCTTCTAAAATAGGCTTTGCCTCATCAAACCCACCTTTAAACCGATCTGTTATTCCATCTGTCTTATAATCTAATAAAATGATTTTGTCATCTACTTCAATTAAACAGTCAATAATCCCTTGGACAAGAATCGTTTCCGTCTGATCTTCCAAGGCAGGATAAAATTCTTTTGCTTGAATGGCCATACTAAAAGGAATTTCCCGGAAAACTTTATTCGCCTTCAAGACTTTTTCGCCCATGGACGTACAGAAGAATGTGACGATTTGTTCTACATCGATGGCTTCCGCCTGCTCTTTTTTTAAAATTTCTTTTTCAATAAGTTTATCCATTAAGCTGGTTACATTTGCTATTGTTGGCTGCTCGTCAAGAGGGATATGCTGCATAATTAAATGCATTGCTGTTCCTTTTTCAGCCGGTGATAATGTTTTTTCTTGAATAAACTTTGGACGATTAAATAGTGGTTTTTGAAATTTCCTAATTAAATCAGTACCACTTTCTTCGTCGCGAATTTCATACATTCTCTTTAATTCAGAGACTGATTGTTTTGAACGTAAACGAGTCGCTTCCTTATATGAATAGCTCCAGTTCAAACGTTCTTCCACTTCATTTTTTCGCTTAGAAACATGATCAATTAGTTTGCCTTCCGCTACTTTATGTAGCCAGTCTTCGTCTTGCTCCTTACACTCATTTGTATCTCCTATACAATCCTCTTTCGAAATCATCAATACATCCCAACAAGATGGATGTTGAATCAATTCCTGATTCATCCTTTGCAGGTCGATTTCCCCTTCGTTCAAAGCGAGACTATGTGGATGGCGCATGAGAGCAGGGCCAATCCAATCGATATAACTTACTGCTTCCGACCGATCAAAATCAGCTAAAAGCCACTCCTTTTGTAAAAGTGCCGCTTTCCATTTGGTGATTTTTTTCTCGGCGTTTTTTAATGTCCCAATCAAGTATAGCTTTTCTTTCGCCCTCGTTAAGGCAACATAAAGAATGCGCATTTCCTCTGCAATCAACTCTAATCGTTTTTTTCTTTTTAAGGCTAATTGAGGTAATGAAGAGTAGCTAATTCTGTTTTCTACATTAATATATTTCGTCGCAAACCCAAAATCTTTGTCCAATAGAAAAGATTTTCGAATATCTTTTAAGTTAAATTGTTTCGCAAGCCCCGCAATAAAAACAACAGGAAACTCTAATCCCTTACTTGAATGAATGGTCATTAGCCTTACAACATCTTCTTGCTCACTTAATGCTCGTGCCGTTCCTAGATCATCTCCGCGCTCCCGCATCCTTTCAATAAACCGAAGAAAGCGAAATAACCCACGAAAGGACGTTTCTTCATATTCGCGTGCACGATCATGTAGTGCTCGCAAATTAGCTTGTCTTTGTTTACCGCCAGGCATCCCACCGACAAATTCGTAAAAATCGGTATCCCGATATAATTGCCAAATTAATTCCGAAAGTGCTCCTTGACGTGCAATCGTTCTCCAATCATTTAACCGCTCAAAAAACTGGCGAATCTTTTCATGTAAAGCTTCGTATTTTCCCTTTGGTTTTGAAAAGATAAAAGCAGTAACCGCCTCATAAAATGTTCCTTTTCTTGAGTGAATACGAATATGGGCTAATTCATTTTCCGTACAGTCCACAATGGGAGAGCGTAGTACAGACGCTAGTGGAATATCTTGATATGGATTATCAATTACCTTTAACAAAGAAACCATAATGGCAATTTCCGTTGCTTCGAAATATCCGGTCGATAAATTAGCATAAATGGGAATCCCCGATTGCTTAAATTCTTCCATAATTTCGGCTGCCCATGACATCGATCGTAATAAAATGACGATATCACGATACTGAATAGGTCGATACCTCTCTGTTTTAGGGTCATAGATCAGCTTTCGTTCATGGATGAGCTCTTTAATTTTTTGCGCCATCCATCTTGCTTCTAATTGGGACTGTTCTAAATCTTCTTCGTCAAATGCAGTCTCTTCCGCTTCTTCATGATCAATTTCGGATTTCCCCTCATCATTCATTTGATCGATTAACACGACTTCAACTGGATACTTTTCATCTTCAGGATAAGAAGCCCCTTTCACTAACTCGGCTTGTTCATTGTATTCTATTTCCCCTACTTGAACGCCCATCGTCTGTTTAAATAAATAATTTGTACCGGATAATACTTCTCCTCGACTACGAAAGTTCCTCGAAAGATCAATTCGTAATCCACTTCCCTCTCCATCCGGGGTAAACCTGCGATATTTTTCTAAAAATAAATTAGGTTCCGCTAATCGGAATCGATAAATCGATTGTTTTACATCTCCGACCATGAACATATTTCCGTCCGCTTCTCCTCCTGCTTTCACGAGTTGTAAAATCGCCTCTTGAACTAAATTGACATCTTGATATTCATCGATTAACACTTCTTTAAAATGCCGTTGATAATATAATGCTGCCTCTGAAGGAATACGTTCCGTTCCATCGGTAAAGGGATCTGTTAAAATCGCCAAGCAGTTATGCTCTAAATCGGAAAAGTCGACAAGACCTTTTTCCTTTTTCATTTCTTTGAATTTAATCGAAAATTTCAATACAAGCTCAGCTAATGAAGTGATAATCTCTTTCATGTCCGACATATCTCGCAAATAACTTTGTGGTTTTCTAGAAAAATAATCATCCTGGAGTTTCTTAATGATATTTTTCCCTGCATCCCGGAAAGTTTTCGACTGATCTGTCAGTTCTTTATCGTATTCATCCCCTCTGACCGTTTTCAGCTTTTTAAAAACGACATGTTGCATTTCTTCATAAAGAGAATCCCATGAATGCTCCGCTTTTAATAATTTTTCAACAACAGTCAGATCATCTAGGAAAGTTTCCGTTCTTGGTGCAGGACCACCTGGAATCTTTGTTAGATCAAGTGCTTGATGAAATAGGGATCTAGCCGCCTCCAATTGTAAATGTATTTCAAGTTGTAAGGCTCCCATAAACGGTAGATCCTCAATTGAATTTTGTTCATCGACATTATACATATTCGTTAAATTCTCTAACCATTCTTCGGGATTTGGGTTTGCTTGTGAAAAGTCATATAACTTACGAACGAGTTCTTGTAGTTGAACATCGCTGCGATCATTTGAAAATGTATCGACTAATTGATAAAACGATTGATTGTCTTCTTTTCCATACTCTTCTTCAAAAAGATCATCTAGCACTTCATCTCGTAATAACAACCCTTCTGTATCATCAGCAATCCGAAAAGCGGGATCAATATCAATCATATAGTAATATTTCCGTATGACCTCCAAACAGAAGGAATGCAAAGTCGATATAGAAGCATGATTTAATAGACTTAGTTGTCTGCGTAAATGATAAGAATTTGGATCCTCGTCGATAGCCCTCTCTAATGCTCCTCCAATTCGATGGCGCATTTCCGCTGCTGATGCATTAGTAAACGTTACGACAAGCAATTGATCAACATCTATAGGCTGTTCTTCATCCAATATTTTTCGAATCATCCGCTCTACAAGAACAGCTGTTTTTCCCGAACCCGCTGCAGCTGCAACAAGTATATCTTGACCTTTAGCCATGATGGCTTTCCACTGATCATCCGTCCAGGTAACATGTTCAGGTTTTTTAGGAATGAGGGGTTTCTCCATGGTGTTTTGATTCCTCCTTCCGTAATTTTTCAAATATTTCCGCACGGTCCGCCGGAACAATTAAACGATATTGATTATCCTCAATCGATTGATCAAATTGACATACAGGTTTAAATGAACAAAACTGGCATGGTGTTCGTTTTTTATACTTGTATGGGGAAATATCCACCATTCCAGATATAATGTCATTTCCAGATTGTTCATACATTTTTCTTACATGTGATCGCATAAATGTAAAATCATCTTTCGTCGCCACTTTTGATTTGGCTGTTATGGAACCATCCTTCTTCAGTCCCGCCGAAATAATATTGGAAGACCCCGTATCCAGCGTGGAATCCATCAGCTGAACAATATCTGTTTCTCCTAACACTAATCCTTTCATTTTGAAACTTTTAAATAGTTCTTCTTCAATTTGTTCGGATGTTAAGATCTTCTTACTATCAATCATTGGATTATGGACATGAAAATAAAGGACACCCGCAGGTAGCGCCTTCCCCCCTACAAATTGTGGGGAATGTGTTAATACAATATCCAAATAAGTAATCATTTGCAATGCCAGTCCAAAGTACATTTCAGTTAAGTCTAAGTCTTTTTTACTAGATTTATAATCAATCACTCGTAAGTAGACCTCGTCATGATATTCCGCCTTATCTACACGGTCAATTCTCCCCATTAGTTCCATCTTAGTCCCGTTCTTTAATGTAAATGTAAAAGGTGGCAGTTCTGCTTTAGGTCCAAACCCTAGTTCTAGACCAATGGGGACAAATCCACTTACTTTCGCATGTTCACTTAAAATATAGGAGGCACGACCAATTACTTGCTCTAGTTTTTGCTTTATATAAAAATGGCGATTTGAACTTAAGAGAATTTGATGCTGCAATTTTGGCGCTAAATGAAGGACGGCTTCCTTTGCAAGCTGGACACATTGTTTCTTTGTTAAATCCGTCCAATTTAATTTTCGGTGAATGATCTCATCCGATATCCATTTCAATGCTCCATGGAATAACTCCCCAATATCAGGAGCCTCTAGCCGAAAAATTTCCCGGTCTTTTAACTTTAAGCCATGTCTAGCAAAATGTGAAAATGGACAGCTATGGAATTGTTCCATTCTTGAGACACTGGCCAAAATGTCACTTCCATACAAATCCCGACTGACATCCTCATCTAATTGTTTTGCTTTATTTTGATAAAATAAACTAGATAGGACACGCTTTGCTTTATTCTTTCGCAAAGGGTGCTGGGCGAAATAATTGTACACATCGAACCAAAAATCATACATTGGATAGTCTCTTTTTTTCAATTGTAACTGGGTCGTTAAAAAGGACAGTGCTGAAGTTGGGTCACAAACATACCGAAATTGCCCTTCTTCATTTAAATCTGACGGTTCATTAATTAGCAACGTTTCTGTTAAACTTGGAAACATTTCTTTCAATCTTTTCAAGTAGGGGGATGGAAGCAATGCCTTTCCTTCCTCATTAGCAATCGGATAGGATACAAATAAACGCTTAGAAGGAGTTGTTAAAGCTTTATAAGCAATAAACTCCTCATCTAATAATCTTGTTTTGCTGCTTGGGGCAATGACCATCCCATATCCCGTTAAAATTTCCCTGTCTTCATCTGCAAGGATCCCTTCTTCGGATAATTTTGCTGGCAACACGCCGTCATTCATCCCAATGACGAAAGCAACTCCCACATTCGATAACCGGGATGTTTCCAAATTTGCAACAATGACTTGATCAATGGCTGGTGGAACGACCGAAAAACGCATAGATTCAAAGCCGGCATCTAAAATGGTCGTGAATTTCTTTAATGTCACTTCTTCATCACCGAGAATTTCGACGAATTGATCGAGAAGATCCATCACGGCATTCCACGCTTGACTATGTTCTCTGGAAGCTAGTAAATTCCCTCTTTCTTCCGCTTCCATACTTAATCTTTCCAATTTAGTCGGGATATCAAGTTCTTCTATATAGATATAAAGAGCTTCTGAAAATTCTCTTCCTAGTTTTGCTTTTTTTAATCGACGCGCAAACCGCAAAATAGGTGCCGTAATAAATAAACGCAACTCATTCATTTCATTCTCAATCGTTCTTTCCTCATCCGTTTGTGGAACATTTACCATTTCAAGCCCACGGTACCGCCGATATTTCCAGCGTTCCTTTCTAATCCACTGTTCCCCTTTTATTCCGTATGCAAGGACGTAGTTTTCCAAACGGTCCATTTGTTCCCGCAACTGTTGGGAATTGCGATCAATTGGAAAAAGTAAATCAGTTTTCACCGCACGAAAAACTGGTTCATATCGCCAATAACTATTGATAATTTCCAATGTAGAGCGAATCAGCTCGATAAAAGGGTGATTTAACATCGTACGCTTTTGATCTATAAAAAAAGGAATATCATAATCATAAAAAATACTTTCTATTAACTTTTGATACTCATGACTATTTCGTACTAGTACAGCAATATCTTTATATCGATAGTTCCCTTCTCGAACTAAATAACGGATTTCCCTCGCAACTCCCTCCATTTCCGCTCTTCGGTTGGCGGCTTGGAGGATGGAAATATAGGAACAGTCCTCCTTGACATGAGAAGGTCTAGATTCGAAATATTTTTCCAAGTGATCGAGATCCTGATTTATGAATCGACTATTTTCTTCGAGAACGATGTTTTTAACTGACCGATCGGCTTGTCTAGCTAAATCAAATAAAGTAGCATAGGTTTCCCTTGTCATACGGAATAAATGGATTTCATCTGCCTGATGATGAATTTCAGGCTGATCTAATGTTAAAGCTACTGAAACAGATGAGGCAGACTTCATTAATTCTCCGATGACTAAATATTCTTGAGGAGTAAAGCTATGAAACCCATCTATATAGATTTCTGCCCCCTGTAAATACTTGGATTTCCCTATTGACTGAGCCAATAATTGAAAGTAGTCCTCAGAATCCACATATTTACCAAATAACCCCTTTTCAAAATCATCAAAAAGGATGTGGAGATCATGTAATTTGTCTGTTAACGCCCTTGAATCTCCCTCCTCGCTCATTTGCTGATATTGTGCTAGAACGTCTTCCGGCTGAATACAATACCGCTTAAATTCTGTTAACACCCTTTCTACATGCTGAATAAACCCGGTCTTATCAGATGCCTTCGTAAAAATATGAAGTTCGTCTTTTTTATCTTCAATAATTTTTTGAATTAACATATTCAGTCCAACAGTTGAAATATGATATCGACTCATTCCACCTGTTTCTTGAAGAACTTTCCATGCTAAACGGGTTAAACTATATACTTGTGCACGAATCATTCCTCCTAGATTTGGGGTATTAACTAGATCATATTCAGATTGAAAGGTCATTTGATCAGGAACCAGATAAATGATTGGCTTTCCATTCGGCTGCTCAATTAATTTTTGTTTGATTTCATCCATCATTTTTTGCGTTTTACCTTTACCAGAACGCCCTAAAATAAAACGTACAGTCACAAAATCACCTCCAATATTTTCACGCATGAACTTTCGTCTAAGTTCATTATAATAAAGATTGAAAATAGATCCTAATCCTAACAAACTGGAAATAGAGAAAGAACCCAAAATCGCTGGGTTCTCTCTATGCTCCTTGACGCTTCTTGCTTTTTTCAAAAATTCTTACTTCCACTCTCTTCCCAACAACCCAAAAAACAAAAATGACAACAAGGACAATAATGGTGTGTAATGGTTTTTTAAACAGTGATTCAATGTCATATCCGACAAAGCTCAACGTAAAAATCATTACCATTTTCCCCGTGATAACAGCCAACATATATTGGACCATTTTAATATTGGATAGACCAGCCACAATGTTTACCACAGCCGAGGGAGTAAATGGAAAACATAAAAGAATAAAGAGGGGACCAAAACCATGACGATCCACCCAATTCATCAATTTCTTTACTTGTGGATGATTATGTAAAAAACGTAGGGCCCTTCCTTTTCCATATCGACGAACAATTAAAAAGACGATCAAAGCTCCACTTACCGCTCCAATCCAAGAAAATAAAAAACCAAACCCAAGACCAAACGCATTCGCATTCGCCATGACAAATAAAAATAATGGTAAAAACGGCAAGAACGCTTCAAGCATCGGCAATAATATTCCTGGCAGCGGCCCAAATGCCCTATACTGTTGAATTAAAACCATTATATTTTCGAGAGTGAACCACTCTTTCAGCGTATTAAAATCCATAAATGTTTGTTTCCTCTCATTATTAGCTATTCCATACTATTATCTGCTCTTTATTTTAACATAATCATTTCTAATCTTTTACATAAAAGTTTATCATATAATGTTCATTTCCTTTTCACCTTTATGATAAGAATGATTCGAAAAGACGAAGATTTCACCTTTAAGATCCTTGCCATCTGTTACTAGACGAAAAAAATGGAAACACTTGCATATAGATAGGAATATGATTAAAATGTGAACATATGTTCTGTGCAAAGTAAAACTTCATTTAGTAGGGGTTTTCTTCATCCCCCACTGAATGTTAGTTGAACTTATCGGACCTTTAGGAGCAGTGAGCCCCCACCTATCTTCTTTGTTTCTAAATCATTTTGAGGTGGAGGTTTTACTGTCCGTTAAGGCGGGATAAATTCCTTATGAAAGGAACAGTATTCATGACTAGAATCCCAACGAATGATCGAGATCTTCTGGAAAAAGCGATTTATTTGCCGATGCTACTAATCATCTTAAATCGTGACTACACACTAATCAAAAATAGTCCATTTAAATTACCAAAACCTTATTTAACTTGGCTTTCTGAAACGATGAAAGCCGTTCAGCATGACCTAGCTCATGTCAAAACCCTAATGAGGAAACGCCGCATGAAAGTCGAGAAGTTGGATTCGGATGATTCCTTTACCATGTATTTATTTCATTATAAAGGATATGTAGAACAACATAATTATTTCAATCCAAGGCTTCGCAATAAAGTAGAAGAACTATTAAGATTTTATTTATATGAACGTTTTCAACTCCCAACAAATGGGGAGAAAACTAGGCAAAAAAAATGATGGGCAAGGTTCAATCCTGTTTCATCACAATAAAAAGCGTGAAAAGATTCACGCTTTTTTCAGAACAAATGTAAAGGTGATCCACAGTTCTAAAGGCTTCCTAAACAACAATGAACCCCCTGTTAATCAATGGCATATGGCTGACTCGATTCAGATGCTTTCTTTGCATTTTTGATGAGGATTCTTTCACGAAATGGCTTTTCCATATTTTTAATTTGTTGTTCAAACTTTACGCGAAGTCTTGCTGTTCTGCCTAATTGACTTTCAAATGAACTTGAAGAAATAGGAATCGTAACTGTTTGATTATTATGGAATAACACTTCTGTATCATAGGAATTGATGCAAGTATGTGCCACGATATGTTCATGTGAAATCCACATACAGTCAATCTTTGTTGGTGATAAAGTGGGAAATAGATAAATGGAGGTGTGTGGATCAATGATGATGGGCGCTTTATGCGTTACTCCTATTAATCTTTTCGTTCCATCTCTCCTGCCTTGGTATGAGGAGCCAAAGTATTCACAGCTTTTCTTCACTAATTCCAATGGTTTAAACGGAGAGATGTACTCATCATGGAGCTCATAAATTTTCGAATAAACCCTTGAACCATATTGAAAGGGCATGATGATCATTGTATATGGATTGATTTCATATTCTTCAACAATGCGTCTTTTTTCCTCCATTGTGTTCTCCTTTCCAGGTATTTCGACACTATCATAGCATCTTTTTATCTATTTGTCTGTAAATATATTGGAAATTTGGGCAATTTTATGTACTATTTGTTACTTTTCTAAAAATTATAAATTTTCAGTTGAATTTTCCGGAAAAGTCCCATATAATATAAAAAAGGCATTCGAGGTGATCGTAAATGGAAAAGAAAAAGTCTTATGCTGAGATGATGAAGTCTAGAACGATTCCCCGTAAACAAGATTTAACAATCACTGATGTTTATATTGATATGCTTTTGAATGAAATTTTGTTAAACCAAGAGAAAAGACAATTAATGATGGCAATTGATCAAGCCCTAGATGAGGGTGATCGCGACTCCTTTCAAGAACTAACCACTAAATTGATCCAACTCCAGGAACGTTTTGGAATGTAAGAAGCACTATCTTATCTATATTCAAATGATTAAAAAAGTTTCCTCTAAATTAAAAACCTTACTAAATTTATTACCCCCAAAATCATTTCATCCCGTATCTGGTGGATACGGGAACCTTTTTGAGTCACATCTTTCCAAGTGAAAATCCCTTATTAAAAAAATCATAAAAAGGGACAGCCGACCTTTAAGAAGACGGTTGTTCCTTTTTACTTGGATCGACTTTTTTTAATGGATAGGTTTCCACCATATTTAATCGTTCCAACATGGTTGGATGTTCATAACGAAAGATTTTTACTAGAAATGGGGGATTGACTTGGCTTAATCCCGCTTTGGTTAGTTTCTGGAATGTTTGGATCGCTGCCTCTTTATCCCGTGTTATTTCCATAGCATAATCGTCGGCTCTCGTTTCTTGATATCGCGATACTCCATTCGTAATAGGACTTGAGATAAACAATAAAATGGAAACCATTAACAAGAATAATGGCAACGAACTAATTTGTGAACTTTTTGTCACCTTGAATTCCTTCCCATATTTTTCAATCGTTCGATTTAGCCATTTAGAAATGAGCCAAAACCCAAACAGTGATAACAACAAATATCCTGCAACACCAAAATAAATATGTTTTTCAACATAATGTCCCATTTCATGAGCCATTACAAATAAAATTTCATCATCACTTAGACGCTCTAATGTTGTATCCCATAAGACAATTCGCGAATGATTTCCTACACCGGTCACATAGGCATTTAATGCATTCGTCTTTTCCGACATGTTTACTTCGTATACATGCTCAGCTGGAATATTGGCTTGTTCAGCTAAGTGTAAAATTTTCGCCTCTAGTTCCTTATCTTTTAAAGGATAGAAATCATTATAAAGGGGGTCAATCCAAATTGGCTGAATATACATCATAAAAATAGTAAATGGGACAAATAACCCCCATGCAGCAAGCCACCATTTTTTAGGGAACTTTCTCATCATAGCGTATAAAACCGTCACAATGATCAACATCGTTCCATAATTCACCCAAAAATCAATCATTTCATCCTTCATCCACTGTGGGAAGGTTTGGGTTGATATTTGATAAGTTTTAGATAAATCATAGCTTACATACTGAATTGGAAATACAAGAGCAAAGGAAAGCATTGACAGCCAAAATAAGTACACAGCATTTTGAATGATGCGAAACCGTGATGTTTGATTCGCCCATTTTTCAAATGCTCTTGAAACTCCAAATATTAAAATAAAGAAATAAATTAACCACTCATACGGAGTAGATAAAAAATAAAGCAGGTTCCTTATTTTAGAATATTCTTCACTTAGCATAAGCTCTTTTGCATTCATAAAGGTCGTTGGATCTGCACTTGTACCTTTATAAATGTCAGGAACTGTGCTGTCCGCAAAAATGAATAAATAGTAATAAATCACTAAGCCTAATATTAAATACGCTACAAATGCCAAAATGGACCATTTTCGAAGCATCCCCATCCTCCTTTCTTCCTCTTTATATTTGTAGTTTGTACAATTTCAAAATAGAACAAGCATTTTATTAATTTTACTATTTGAAACCTCAATTCCTACGAGATCAAGCTCTTTTGTCCGATAGAGAATCAAGCGGTACAAAGAAAAGGACTTACCATTTTGGCAGCCCTTTCCTCTTTTTCTTTCATTTCGTTTTTTGTAATATTTGTTCTTTTAATGCCCTTCTTAAAATTTTTCCTGTTGTATTTTTCGGTAATTCTTTCACAAATGTAATTTCTTTCGGAATTTTATACTCGGCTAAATGTTCTTGGCAATATCTTAATAATTGTTCTTCATCTAATTGTGGATTTTTGCTCACAACATAACATTGGACCACTTCTCCATATTCTGGATTTGGAACCCCAAAAACCGCTGTTTCCACGATATCTGGATGGGCATATAATACTTCCTCTACTTCACGTGGATAGACGTTGTATCCTCCTACAATAATGATATCTTTTTTCCGATCAACAATATAGAAATATCCCTCTTCATCCATTCGTGCTAAATCGCCAGTATAAAGCCAACCGTCTTTAATAGTTGCCGCTGTTTCTTCTGGTAACTTATAATACCCTTTCATTACGTTTGGACCTTGGACGACTAATTCACCCACAGTATTTGCAGGTAATTCCTCTCCTAGTTCATTCACTACTTTATTTTTCACATTGAGAATAGAAGTACCAATTGAACCTGGTTTCCGTGGACGATCTAATGGGTTGAAACAAGTAACTGGACTTGCTTCCGACAATCCATAACCTTCCGATACAATGACCTTAAATTTTTCTTCAAAATTTTTCAAAAGTGCTACTGGCATGGAAGAACCACCCGAAATACAAAGGCGTAAGCTCAATAAATCTTCAGGTACGCTTCCCTCATATTGATATAGAAAATTATACATCGTTGGTACACCTGCAAAAATGGTAGCTTGATAAGTTTTCGCTAAACGGAACACTTCTCTTGGACTAAATTTAGGAACAATTAACATGCGCGCACCACTAATAAGCGGGGCATTTAAGCAAACGGATAAACAAAAGACATGAAACATAGGTAAAGCAGTAATCACGGTATCTTCACTGGACATCTTCAAATAGTTTCCAATATCTTTTGCATTAGAATATAAATTTTTATGAGTCAGCATGGCCCCTTTTGGTTTACCAGTTGTTCCGGATGTATAAAGGATGATAGCTGTCTCATCTTCTTGAATTTCTGGCGCTTCATATTGAATGCTGCCAGACGCAAGTATCTGAGAAAACGATTTCATTTTTGAATAAATAGAAAATTGTGTAGGATCAACATTTTGGACTCGTTCATCATTTGTCTCGCAAATAATATAGTGGTGTACATTCGGTAAATGAGAACTTAATTTTTCAACAAGTGGGACAAGTAAGTCAAGTGTGACAATAGCTTTAACATCGCCATTGTTTGCAATGAAACTGATTTCATCTGGGGTATAAATAGGATTGATTGGAATTACGGTAATTCCTGCTCTCATTGCACCATACAAGGCAATGATAAAATGTGGGGAATTTCCTAATACTAAGGCAATATGATCCCCTTTTTGCAATCCTAGTTTCTCCATACCAGTGGCAAATTGATTAACAGCAGCATTTAACTCCCCATAAGTTGTCGGTCGGTCTAGAAAATAAAAAGCGGTCTTGTCCAAATTCTTTACAGCAGTTTCAGCTAGCATTTTGGAAAGATGCATGCTCCCTCCCCCTTCTCCTTGTAATAATGAATGAATGAATGCCCATTCATTTTATAATTTTAAATTTTCAAAATATATTATATAATAAAATACTTTACCTATACAAGGGCATTTCTCCGTCTTTATGAAGAAATTAGGCGAAATGCCCTGTAACTAGCTTATTTTTTCGGTCATTTAGTCGAAAATTGTAATTTTCCAAAAAAAATCTGTCTCCCTAAATAGAATGAGACAGATCATAAAATATTAATATATTAATTGGATAAATTCCCCTTTTGAAATATGACCAAAATAATGAGTGGGGTCGATTTCCTGTAAAGCTTGTTCGATATTCCTACGATCATATCGTACTCCGATCAATTTCTCCTCGATTTCATTTACATCCCCAACGCCAAAGAAATCACCATATATTTTGCAAGTTTCAATGATTCCTTTATTTACGTCTAAACGAATATCGACTTGACCAACTGGGAAGCGATGAGCTCGTTGTACATTAAATTTAGGGGATTTCCCATAATTCCAATCCCAATTTTGATAACGTTGCCTTGAAATGGTGTGAATTTTTTCCCAATCTTCTTCTGTAAGGGCATAATGAGGAATTTCTTTTTCGCCATTAAAAATATATTTTAATAAAAGACTTCGAAATTCTTCGATTGAAATTTTCTCATTCAAAAACTCAGATATATTTGCTACACGGCTTCGGATCGATTTAATTCCTTTGGATTCAATCTTATCCTTCTTAACTCTTAAAGCAGAAACTACATGGTCCATTTCAGAATCGAATAGCAAGGTACCATGACTAAACATCCGCCCCTTCGTTGAAAATTGAGCATTTCCTGAAATTTTCCGTCCATTTGCTAGAATATCATTTCGCCCACTTAATTCTGCTTGAACACCTAATTTCCCCAATGCCTGAATAACAGGTTCTGTAAATTTACGAAAGTTATGAAAGCTGTCTCCATCATCTTTTGTTATAAAACTAAAATTTAAATTGCCTTTATCATGATAGACAGCACCGCCACCTGATAATCTTCTGACAACATGAATCCCCTGATCTTCGACATAATCAACATTAATTTCTTCTACGGTATTTTGGTTTTTCCCAATAATGATAGATGGTTCATTTATGTAAAAAAGTAAATACGTTTGATCGATATCTAAATGTTTCACAGCATATTCTTCAATAGCCAAATTAATTCTAGGATCTGTTATTCCTTTATTATCAATAAAAAGCATGGGTCATCTTCCTCCTTATATTTCAATGGTTAACCCTTTTTCTGCTAGTAGCACTTTTCCTGAGTATCTTTGCTCCGCTTCTTTTTTCAGCTCATTTAGATCACCAAAATGAGGCAAGTGGGTTAAAATTAGCGTGTTGACAGCCGCAAGTGATGCCAATTTTCCTGCATCTGTACTTGTCATATGTCCTGCCTTAGTCGCATCCATCCCATCATAAAAATTACTCTCACAAAGAAGAATATCACAATTCCGAGAAAAAGAAACAAAGGCGTCTTGATAGGCGGAATCCGCCGTATAAACGATTGACTTACCATTTGCTTCAATTCTCATAGCATAACAAGAAACAGAATGAATGGTTTTTAGAAACAGAATGGAAAAAGGGCCAATTTGCAAACACTCATTCGGGTTAAAAACCATTCCCGTTGTTAAATCCTTATAGGTTAAAGTCGGAAAGAGATGATTTTCAGAATGTGCATAAATCGGCAAAGTAGAAACCGATTTACCTAAATGCTTTCCGATCAATAAGGCGTGTTGCAGTACACCGATATCTGTCATATGATCTGGATGGTGATGAGATAGAATGACTGCATCGATTTCTTCCGGGGAAAGGAAATTTTGTAGCAATGACAGAACACCACTCCCACAATCCACAAGTAGATGGTACCCATTTTCTTCGATTATATAGCCTGAGCTAGCTTCGTTCACTTTAGGGAAGCCACCCCAATGTCCAACAATGGTTAATTTCATCTAGAACACCTCTTTTTTATTTTTTGAAAATTTAAAAATAATGATTGACGAAAATAAAACTGTTATAGTACAATATAAGAAAGTTAAGAGTCAGTTATATAACAAAGTGGAGGGGATTTATTATGGTTAAAAGCATCGTTGATTTCTTCAAAAACTTACCGGCTAAAAAATGTTCAAAATGTGGTAAACAAATGGAAGAACAACACGAGTGTTATGGAACAGTCTGCAACAACTGCATTGATATCCAAGATCTTTAATCATGATTAGAATTCACCATACTTATTTCGGGTACAATACCAATTTTCATATAATGAAACCTCATTCAGTGGAGATCTTCATCTCCACTGAATGCTAGTTAACATGTTACACTTTATTTTCTTTCTCAGTCCATCTTTCTGGGAAAAATAGAAAAAGTTAATTTTTTCGCTGACATTTTACTCCAATGAAAAAACCAGCCCCCTCCAAGGCTGGTTTTTTCATATTTATAAATGATCGCTATGTTCATTTGAATCTTCGTCTGCATTCTGTTCTAGTACAGGGTCCCCGACAACGATTTTTGATTTTGGCATCGTATGTAAACCTCTCGCTGTTACATGGACTTGAACATAATAGACTCCCTCTTCTGAAAAAATGTGTTCAGCTGTATAAGAGTCTTCTTTTAGATCCACTTTTTTAATCATTTCGCTATTGTCCTTTTCCCCAACTTTCCAAACTTCATACATCACTTCATCGGCATCTGTAACTTTATCATCTCCTTGAGTTACAGCCGCTTGAAAATTGACTTTTTCATTTATGTCAGTCTTTTCTGGTACAGACAATTTTGCTTCGATAGGCTCAAGACTGTTTTGATTATTGTCCTCGTCAGATTGCTTCTTTTTTTCCCCCTCATTTCCACAAGCCGTTAAAAGCAATAAACTCATAGTAAATAATAGAATCCAAATTGACTTACGTTTCAATTTATTCTCCTCCTCATATTCGTTAAAACTCTTGTAATATCGGAATGTCAATTGTAATCGATGTTCCGACCCCTAATTCACTTTCAATACGTAAATTTCCATTGTGAAGTTTTATAATTTTATCAACAATCGATAAGCCAAGCCCTGTCCCACCATCCGATCTTGTTCGCGCTTTATTCACACGATAAAATCGTTCAGTCAGTTTCCCTATATCTTCTGATGGGATTCCAATGCCTGTATCCTTTATTTGCAAGATTGCTTCTTCTCCTTGTTGTATTAAATTTACCGTGATCGTACCACCGCTTTCGGTATACCGCAATGAATTATCCATTAAATTAAATACAACTTGCTCAATTCTCCCCTCGTCCCCATTGATAATAACATCATAATCCAAATTGGTCTTCACTTGAATTCCTTTCTCATTCGCAGCCGGAATTAGTCCTTCCACTGTTTGGTGAATGGTTTCCGCTAATACAAGCGGAAACTTAGAAACTGAAAATGAATCTTTCTCCATCTTCACTAGATCCAATAAATCATTCACAATTCTCTCCATACGATTCGTTTCCCGAACAATAATTTGCAAATACTGCCTTTTTTCATCTTCTTTTTTGATCATTCCAGTTGTAATGGCCTCACCATATCCTTTTATATAGCTTAAAGGAGTGCGTAACTCATGAGAAACGGTCGCGAGGAATTCTCTCGTTCTTTCATCTTCAAGATCAATCGCTTCTGCCATTTCATTGAACGTACTGGCGAGTTGACCAATTTCATCTTTCGTCGCCACTTGAACCCTTGTTGAATAGTCCCCCTCTGACATTCGCTCTGCTGCCTTTTTCATTTCTTGCAATGGACTGGTTATAAAGCGAATCCATTTTGTCCCGAAATAAGAAAGAACGAGAAGAAAAATAACTGAACCGACTGACCAATAAATCGTTAAATCAGACGTTAATTCAGAAATATCAGCTAAAGGAAAATATAAATAAATGATCCCTTGTAGACGCTGTTTTTCTACTAAAGGAATGATGACTGAAATGACTTTTCGATCAAATCGATTCACATAACCAATGCTTTTAACCGGTTTATTTTCAATTAATTTTTCCCGTTGTTCTGATCCTATCAAAGTATCATAGTCCACTTCAAAAGGAATACAAGCAGCAAGTTCTCTCGGATTTCGAACAGCAAATACTTCAAAATCCGATTTTTCATTATACCAATCTACCTGGTCAATAAATTCGTCTGTTACACTTCCACCATTATAATCAGTAGCCAGTGCCATCCCCGCTTTTAATAACTTTTCTTCTATGTTATCTACGTAAAATTTTTCATACAAAATATAAGAAAATGAATACGCAAGTAAGATCGATAAAAATAAGGAAAGAACAAGAATGAACAAAAACTTTTTGGACAAAGTTGTCATAAAGGTGGCACCTCAAATTTATAGCCGACACCCCAAACGGTTTGAATATAGGTAGCTGCCTCTTTCCCGAGTTTCATCCGTAATGTTTTCACATGGGTATCAACTGTTCGGGTACCTCCTGTATAGTCATCCCCCCAAATTTGAACTAAAAGCTGCTCCCTAGATAAAACACGATGATCATTTTTCATTAAAATAGACAATAATTCAAACTCTTTTAAAGTAAGAGGAATAATTTGATTTTGTACTTTCGCTGTTCGTGAGGAAAGATATACTTTGATCGTTCCTTTCTCGACATAGTCTAGTTTTTCGGAATCGAGATGATATCTTCTAAGAACGGCATGAATCCTTGCCACCACTTCACCTGGTGAAAATGGCTTTACAATATAATCATCCCCACCAAGTTGAAGACCTTTGACCTTATCCCATTCTTCTCCTTTCGCTGTAAGGAAAATAATGGGGATCGGATGATTTTTTCGAATCTCCTCACAGACGATAAATCCATCTTTACCTGGCATCATGATATCTAATAAGACTAAATCATAGGAATTGGATTCGAGCATTTTTAAGGCATCGTCCCCGTTACTAGCTTCTTCCGTTAGAAATCCTGCATTTCCCATATACATAGAAAGCAGATCCCTCATATCCTCTTCATCATCCACAATTAGCAGTTTTGTCATCGAACTCTACTCCCTTACAAGTATTACAAACGGCCCTTTCCCAACTTTTATTCTTTTCCATACTTTTAATGTATCGGGTTGTAAAAAATACAGATCATCACTATCATATCCAGCTACAACCATTTTCCCGTCAAAACGACTAATAGAAAAAGGATTTGCTCCAATTTCGACTTCTTTTGTTTTTTCTTTCTTATCATTTAGTAAATAGACCGCATTCGTCCCATGGCTTACGACATAAGTATGACGTGTATCATGATAAAAATTCACCGGCATTAAAGGGGTTTCAATTTCTGAAATCAGTTCACCTGTTTTAGCTGAATATACTTGAACATTTGATTGGGGTTTATTTCCTCTTCCATGCCCCCCTACCCAAATTTCATCATTTTTCACTAACAAGCCTGTTGAAGAGGTTGGAATCGCAATCTCATTTACTATTATTTTCTTTTGAATATCTATAACCGATAATTTTGTATCTTTATAATTAATGACAAATAATTTCCCTTTATGCTCCTGCATCGATAGCGGGTATTTTCCAACCGTAATGACTTTCGTTTCTTTTCCTTTCTGGTTGTAAAAATGAAGTGAACGGTCATTCTTATTGGCTGTGACAACCTCATTCGTTTCCTTCAAATATAAGGCATTTGTGGTTCCTTCAGGTGTTTCCCATTGTTGAACGACTTTTCCTTGACTCAATGAAAAAATATCTAATTGTTCAAGTTGATTTCCAAATAACAACATGCGATCATCGTCTGCTAGAAGAATCCCACCTGTATACAATGTATCAAATTTCCAAGTAGCGAATGGTTCTCCCGCACGGTCCACAAAGGTCATAGAACTATCCCGTAAATTTAATGTTGAAACGAAACTCCCCTTTATAGATGTATAAGTTGTTTGATTACAAGCTGATAATAAAAGCGAGACGAATAAACAAACAATCAATGATTTATTTTTAATAAAAACCACTCCTTAACCTTTCATCTCACTTTATTTACTATAACAATTATTATAAGAAATATTTGTGAAGAATATTTGAAATCCTAATGAATTTAAATAGGACAATTATACCTTATTTTGTACAAAAAAGAACGAAGAAGATAATTGATTCTCCTTCGTTCTTTTTTATTTTATTCTTCTGTTACAGTACGAGAAAATTGACGTTTGTGTAATGCTATAAAGAATATAGCCGTCAGTACCGCAAAAAAGACTGTAAATGAAAGTAATATTGACACATTATACCATAAGAAGGAGTAGTCTCCACTAGATACAACGGCCTTTAATGCTGAAACTGAATAAGTCATCGGCAATAATGCATTAATTGGTTGTAGTACTTTTGGAATTAACTCAAGTGGGAATGTACCAGCACTTGTTGTTAATTGGAAAATTAAGACCAAGATTGCAATGAATCGTCCTGGATCCCCCATAATTGAAACAAGCATTTGAATTAACGTAACGAAAGTGATACTTGTAATAATGGTAGTAAAAATAAATAATGGGACACTTTGAACTTCAATTCCTAATCCTAATAATAAGATTCCATCGGCTAACAACGCTTGGGCGATCCCAATTCCAACTAAAATTCCAAATTTACTAAAGAACCAAGCTAAACCACTTTTCGGACGAACAGCAGGTTCTCGAAGCGGGAATACAATCGATAATAATAAGGCTCCAACGAATAAACCTAATGATAAGAAATACGGAGCAAATCCGGTTCCATAGTTAGGAACTTTATGGATCCCTTTATTTTCAACTTTCACAGGTTCTGCCATCATCTCATAGTTTCCATCTTTGGCATCAACTGAATTAGCTTGCTCTGCTCCATCACTTAATTTTTCGTGTAATTCATTGGTACCGTCTGATAATTGATCTGTACCATCAGAAAGGTCTTTAGAACCTTCTGCTAATTTATGAGTACCCTCACTAATTTTAGCTGAACCATCTGATAATTGATTTAGACCATTTGTTAATGTATCTGCTCCTATAGCTAATTTTCCTGTGCCAGCTTGAGCTTCCCCTAATTTCTGATTGAATATAGACATTCCAGATAAAAGCTCTTTTTCACCAGCTTGTAATTTTTGAACACCTGTATGAAGGTCACCAGATCCTAATGCAAGTGCATGGATTCCGTCTTTTAATTGCTTTTGTCCCGATGAAATTTGATTTAAACCACCATTTAGTTTATTCATATTAGGTACAACTTGATTGGCAATGGTTTGGTTTAAAGCACCTGTGCCTGCGGCTACTTGGGAACTTCCATTCTTTAATGCATTTAAGCTTTCTTGTAATTTTTGTCCTTGCTCAGGTGAAGGAAGCTTAGCTGCGATTTGGGCAAACTGTTCAGGTGGTAACGTTTGCTGTAGCATACCAGCTAGTTGTTCCATCTGTTTTTGCTGAGCGACTAATTGTGACTGTAATTGGCCAATCCCTTGATCCACTTGCGTAGCTCCTGAAGCTAATTGACCGGTTTTACTTTGTAACTCTGGAAGACTTCCAGCAAATTGCTGAACACCGGCCGCAGCTTGATTCGTTCCCGCTATAAGTTCGTTCATTTTACCATCTACGGTATTTAACCCTGTATGAACTTTTCCAATACCTGCCGCTAATTGATCGGTTCCTTTTTTCAATTCATTTGTACCATTCAGCAGCTGTCCGTGGCCATTTTTCAATTGACCAAGACCGGAATTTAATTCTCTTGCTCCAGAAGCTAATTGTTTTGTTCCATCATTTGCCTTATTCACTCCTTGAGTGAACTCAATTGATTTAGATGCCAATGTTTCTAAATTGCTTTTAATTTTTTTGGAGCCATCCGATAGTTTAATGGCACCATCGTTTAATTGTTTTGCTCCATCACTTGCTTTATCTAATCCATCCGCCACATCTTTGATCTTATCAAACATCGTTTCTGCATATGTTTTTGTAATATTTTTTTGTAGTTCAGCTCGAATTTCCTTCATAGCTGTTTCTCCAATTTGCGCTGAAAGGAAGTTGAAACTTTCATTTGGAACATATTTTAATTGTAATTTCTTCGGATGGTCATCTAATAATGTCGTTGCATTTTTTGAAAAGTTTTCTGGTATTTCAACAACCATATAATACTTTCTATTCTCTAAGTCCCGATAAGCCTTGTCATGATCGACGAATTTGAAATTAAATTCATCAACCTTCTTCAGCTCTTTAACTAAATCTTTTCCAAGCTTTAACTGTTCTCCTTCAAAATCTGCCCCTTTGTCGTTATTTACAACAGCAACAGGTAGATCTTTTAAATGAGCGTACGGATCCCAGAAGGCCCATAAAAACATTCCTGCGTATAATACTGGCACAAAAAGTACTGCAATAATCGGAATAATGACTTTACGATTTGTCACAATCTCCTTAAATTCTGCACCTATTAGCGAACGCTTCAAACTTATTTCCCCCTCTTAAAGAAATTTCTTCTTTGTCTACTGCACTATCTTTAAAATTATTGACCATTATGTTCATTTGGTCATTTATTGCTGAAATAAAAAGATCATCTCATTTTGATAACCCTTTAATTAAGTAAAGTTCAAATAAATCAGCAATTTCATCTTTTTCAAGAGGCTCATGATGTTGTTCCCAGTCAAAAATAAGGGAGATATAAAGTTTTACGAAGACAAAAGCTGTAATCTCAGAATTACATTCTTTTATTTCACCGTTGTTAATTGCTTGCGTTACCTTCTCTTTAATGTAATTAAGAACGGCATTTTCAATTTTCCTCATGACTTCATTTACTGCAGGAGTGCCCATTTCCTTTTCTTCTTGAAATAATTTGATTGCTAGTTTATGCTCTTTACGAAATTCTAGAATTTTATATAGGGCACGGTGGGCATTTTCTACGAAAGAGGAACCTTCTTGAATGGTTGCTTCTGCAGCCTCTTTCATCTCTTTAATTAATGTCATAACAATTTCATCAAATAAATCATCTTTGTTTTTGAAAAAGGTATAGATCGTTCCTTTTCCAACATTAGCAAGTTTTGCGACTTGCTCCATCGTTGTTGCCTTGTATCCAAATAAAGTGAACGACTTTGTTGCAGCTTCAATAATTTGATGTTTCCGGTCAACTGCCATTTTATACATCTCACCTCCTGAAAAAAAGTGACCGATTGGTCAAATTGGTCATTCAGTACAATTGGTAATATACCATAATTATATGGCTTTGACAACATTTAATTGTTAATTTTTTATGAATCCTAAGCTACAAAAAATGTTTAAACTTGGGTTGAATATCCCAGAAACCAAAGAAGAACGCCGTAAAGACGTTCTAAATAGGATCCCTTTCCCGCCAACAGAGATTTGAATATTAGAAAATGCTCCCTATCAAACAATACACAATAATCGTACCAAATAAAATCGTGATATAGTTAAGGGAAAAAATAAACATCCATTTTGCCCATATCTCAGGTGACATTTTTTTATAGCGAAAGACACTCAAAATAAGCCAAACTACACTTAAAACAAATGCGACAATCGCAATAAAAAGACTAATGGAAGTAAAAAGAAAACTAACCACTATTAATGCGACTAAATACACATTTGTTTGAATAAAGGTTCGCTTAAACCCTTTAATGACAGGAAGCATTGGTACTCCCGCCGCTTTATATTCATCATGATTCCGAATGGCGATTGCATAAAAATGAGGCATCTGCCAGAGTACGATGACAGCAAACAACCCTAGAAGACCTGGATGTGTCATGTCTGGTGTAATCGATGCCCAACCGATAAGTGGAGGTGTTGCCCCTGAAATACTTCCAATTTCAGTATTGTAGATGGTACGACGTTTACTCCACATTGTATAAGGTACCACATAAAAAAACAAACCTAAAAAGCCAAAAAGTGCAGCAAGAGGGGAAGCTAAGGCTAGAGTCATTAGTCCAAACAAGGTCATAAAGACACCTAGAAGAATCGCCTTCTTAAACTGTATCGTTCCTTTAACAGTTGGACGATTTTTTGTTCGATTCATAATCGAATCGATGTCACGATCATATACATTATTAAACACTCCAGCTGCCCCAATTGTAAGGATTGACCCAATCATAGCAAATAGTATTTCAGGAAGTTTTTGAAATGGATGAATTTCATTTGAATATAGAGCCAATGCCAAACCAGCAAACATCGCAATTAAATTTGATTTTATAATTCCTGTCTTAATTGTTTCCGACACAATTTGGGATAAAGGTTCCTTCGATATTACTGTGGACGCGTTTTGCATATGCTTATCGATTTTTACATTCACCTCACAATTTTCTTCATAAAATGCGCTCTGTCTTCTATTCCTCAAATTGCGGGAATTGAAGTCATAATGAAAGCAACCGGCAAATGACCGATTGCTGTATATATATTTGCATAATCAATAGTCTTGATTAGGTGGCTTTAATATATTGAAGCACTTCTTGAACAGCTGCCTCTCCTTGGTCAATACAATCTGGTACCCCTAGCCCCCTAAATGAGCTTCCTGCAAGAAAAACCCCTGGAAGTTCCTTTTGAATATTTTTCTGTATCGAATTCATTCGATCTTGGTGTCCTACCGTGTATTGCGGCATCGATTTTTTCCATCGACTCACAATCGTAAAATCAGGCTTCTTGTTTAAATTCATGGTTTTATTTAAGTCTTCTAAAACAATTCTTTCGATTTCCACATCGGAAAGATCCACAACGGTCTCTTCACCCGCTCTTCCGACATAACAACGGAGTAACACTTTCCCTTTTGGGGTCGTATGTGGCCATTTTTTATGTGTCCATGTACAAGCAGTGATGGTATAATCACTATTCCTTGACACAACAAAGCCAGTTCCTTCGATATCCGTTTGAATGGCTTCTTCAGAAAAAGACATGGCGACAGTTGCAACCGATGTTGCAGGCATTTGTTTAAAAGGCGCAAAAAACGAATATTGAGGCATCATCGATTGCACAGATAGGTGTGGAACGGTTAATACAATACTATCAGCTACTAGTACTTTTTGGTTATTTAATGATAATTGATATTGACTTTTCGCAGTCTTCTCGATTTTTTCTACCCGCACCCCTTTGATCACTGAACCTGCTTCTAATTTTTTTTCAATGGCTTCCACTAATGATTCAAGTCCATTTCTAAAAGTAAGAAAAATCCCCTTTTTCTTTTCTGAAGATGAGGATTTAGGTGTGGAAGGGACCGATTTTTTCATCCCTAAAATAAGACTACGATATTTTTGTTCTACTTGATAGAATTGTGGAAAAGTTGCCATCAAACTTAATTGATCTATATCTCCTGCATATATTCCTGAAAGTAATGGTTCTACTAGATTTTCTACTACTTCATCCCCTAGACGTCTTCTAAAAAACAAACCTAGCGCTTGATCCCCCTCTTCTTTTGATTTAGGAAGGACAAAATCTGCAGCCGCTCTTAATTTTCCTGGTATAGAAAACAAACCCGTCATAATAAAAGGGGCGATTTGTGTTGGAATTCCCATGATAGACCCACCAGGCATGGGGTACATCTTCCCTTTTACAAGCACATATGATTGGCCAGTAGCATTACGAATTAATTGATCAGCAATTCCAACATCAGTAGCTAAACGAGAGGCACTCTTCTTTCTTTCAAGAAAGGAATCAGGGCCTCTTTCAATAATAAATCCATCTTTTCGCACCGTTTGTATTTTTCCACCAAGACGGTGGGTTGCTTCAATCAATTTTACTTCAATAGGTAGTTCTTGTTCTTTTGCTGCTTTTTGAAGATAATATGCAGTTGTTAATCCGGTAATTCCTCCACCAATTACAACAATATTTTTTTTCGCTTCTCCTACCACAATGAATCGCCCTCTTTAGCATTTGATAACTATCCTGTGTCATAAAGTTTTCGTCAATGAAAGGATGCGAGGGCGATATAAATCGCGCATTGTCTATAGCTCTTCATTGCTCTGCCATCCCATCCTGATAAGTGTTGAAGTAATTTCAAATCTATTTCTGAGGTAAATGTTTCATCACTACTTCTGCGAGTGCATCAATAAATTCAGGTTTTGCATTCGGCATTTCTGGTCGAAAATAACTTACCCCAAATTCTTCCGTAATGACTTTACATTCATAATCATTGTCATAAAGCACTTCCAAATGATCGGCAATAAAACCCACAGGGATATAAACGAATGCTTTATATTGATGTTTCTCATATAACTCCCTCGTTAAGTCTTGAACGTCTGGACCTAACCATGGTTCTGGTGTATTCCCTGCACTTTGCCAACCGATTGTATACTCTTCTATGCCTGCACCTTTAGCGATAAGATCTGCTGTTTCTTTTAGTTGGTTAGGGTATGGATCACCAAAACGTAAAATTTTCTCTGGTAGGCTATGGGCAGATATTATTAAAATACTTGAGTCCCGCTCTGCTTTCGACATTTCCTCATATGTTTGTTTTACTTGTTTAACCCAATAATCGATAAATTTCGGTTCTTTATACCAACTTTCGATGGAAGTAATCGATGGCCCACCAATTTCATTTGCTTTTTCTTTTGCTCGTCCGTTGTATGATTTCACACTGAAAGTTGAAAAATGAGGCGCCAACACAAGGGAAATAGCTTCTTCTATTCCATCTTGGTTCATCTGTTCCACTGCATCTTCTACAAATGGCTCAATATGTTTAAGCCCTAAGTACATTTTAAATTCTACTTCATCTTGGATTTCATTCAGCCTGGCTTCAAGTTTCCTCCCTTGCTCCTGAGTAATTCTAGCTAATGGAGATATGCCTCCAATCGCTTCATACCGACTTCTTAAGTCTTCCAGCATTTCTTTTGACGGCTTTCTTCCATGTCTAATATGTGTATAATATCGTTCAATATCTTCTTCTTTATAAGGGGTTCCATATGCCATTACTAATAGCCCTATCTTTTTCTTTTCCATGCAGTCTTCACCTCGTTAGCAAAGCACAAGCGCACTGTGAAACATAGATAAGAAGAACATAACCAAAGCTAGGGTAGATGAAGGGCCTAGCCTTCTTTTGTTGATCACTAGCTTAGTATCACTAGGTGGCTTACGCTTAACGTCATTGAATTCATTATTATATTATAACTTTATTTTAAACCCTTTTCTTTCCGTTAAAACTTCATTCAGTGAGGGTTTTCTTTATCCCCCACTGAATGTTAGTTGAACTTGCCACGTTAAAGAATCCTCGTCCTGTGGGTTCGCCTGGCAAGTCACATCCTTCCGTCTTTGGACCTTTATGGGTAGTTATCCCACCACCTAGCTTCTTTGATGACTCATCATTTTAAGGTGGGGGTTGCTGCCTGTTAAGGATGGAACAAACGGGTCGATTACTTTATTTTTCCTGCGCTGTATTCGTGTACAAATGATGTTAATCTTTTTAAAGTTTCAGGCTGTACTTGTGGGAATACCCCATGCCCCAGGTTAAATATATATCCCGGTTGTGCTAAACCTTGGTCCAAAATTTCCTTGACTCGTTCTTCAATGACTTTCCAAGGAGCAATCAAAAGGGCAGGATCTAGATTCCCTTGAATTGTTTTTGAAATTCCTAATTGTCTTGCCTCTTGAATGGATAATCTCCAATCAAGACCCACAACATCTAGTGGTAGGTCATTCCATTCTTTTGCAAGATGACTAGCCCCAACACCGAACATAATAAGAGGGACATTTTCTTTTCGCAATTCGTTGAAGATTTTTTCCATAACAGGTTTAATGAAATGACGATAATCTGGGACATTTAATGCACCGACCCACGAATCAAAAATTTGAATAGCACTTGCCCCTGCATGAATTTGTGCTCGTACATATGTAATCGTCATTTCCGCCAATTTATCCATTAATGCAAACCAAGCTTTTGGTTCAGAGTACATAAATGCTTTGGTTTTATTGTAATTTTTCGATGGCCCTCCTTCAATCATATAGCTTGCTAATGTAAACGGAGCCCCAGCAAATCCTATTAGCGGAACAGATAATTGTTCCTGAGTTAAGATCTTGATTGTTTCTAACACGTAAGGAACATCTTGCTCAGGATGAATTTCCCCCAGTTTCTCAACATCAGCTAAAGATTGTATAGGATTATCAATCACAGGACCAATTCCTGACTTGATATCTACATGTACCCCAATAGATGGAAGCGGTGACATAATATCTTTATATAAAATGGCCGCATCTACATCATATTGCTCAACAGGTAATCTTGTCACATATGCACAGAGTTCAGGTTGATGAGTAATTTCAAAAAGTGAATATTTTTCTTTTAATTTTCTATATTCAGGTTGCGAACGGCCCGCCTGACGCATATACCATACTGGAGTATAATCTGTTTTTTCTCCTAAAGCTGCACGCAATATAGTTTCATTTATTTCTCTCATGCCTTTCGTCCACCTTTCAATTGGTCATCATTCTATAAAGGTTCATCTACTTTTATCATCATTAAGTAATAGTATGAATCGATGAACATAAAAGTAAGCAGGGGCCTACTTCCTCAAGCCCCTCTTCTGTAGTAGATAGAAATATGATTTTATGTAGAATTCATTCCATGCCCATCATCTAATTATACGATTACACTATAGACTTTTTTTAATTGAATGTATAGTTAATCAGGATAAATGTCATAAATTTGCCCGATTTAGTCCATTTTTGCTGTTTTAACGCCATTTCCCCTTTTTCTTGAAAATGTATATAATAATGGTAATGTTAAATCCTTAAAACTAAGAGGTGATCAAAGTGAATGTCTATTTAACAACAGGCACATATGATTTTTTAAGGATGATCTTGAATAATCATAAGCGGGAAAATCTAGTGTTAATGCAAAATGGTGAGCACACCTTATTGCTCCATGAGACGGACAAAAAAACAATTTTTCAGTCCCCTAGATCGTATGAGATTGTGGTCAAATCCGGAAAAATTGATCGACATGATGGATTTTTTGTAATGAACCATATACCCTTAACAGATGAAGGGAGACCGGTTTTTGAGTACCGCTTTAAAAACAGATCTGGATTCATTGAAAATGCTCCAGGTTTTAAAGCGCTCCGTGTGTTACGACCTGTTCATTCTGATACATATATCATATTAACAGAATGGCAAAATGAAGAGGCATTTAATAGATGGAAAAAATCAAAAACCTTTGAAAACGCACATAAAAAACAACAGGATTACCAAAAAGAGGAAGATAAAACCCCGATTTATCCAAGACCTTCCTATGTCACAACCTATTTCATTCCTAAAGAGGACAATTAAATTTGGCTGTTGATTTCTACTTCAGACGCTACGCTTTCTGCGGGGTCTCCCCTACTTAAATCAACATTAAATTAACATTGACTTTTAGCACAGCCTTTGAAAAAAGTGGATGAGCTTTTTTAAGCAATCCTCTTTTTCTGCATCTCCTCATATTTCACTTTTTTTCCTATTTAAGTGACCCCATCTCCATTTATTTCTCAGGAAATGACAAACTTTTCCCCAAAAAATTCAACTTTCATCCATTGCATCTTCCTTATTTTTTCACTAGTACATGTTTTAAGGAAATTTTCTTTACCCATTTTAGTGTTCTTTTTCACAACTTTATTATTTTCTCATATGTTGTATTAAAAAATTTGGCATATGCCTACATGTTTTTCCCCTATGCCTGAATCCTTTCGCATGAAAATCTCAATATTCCATCCTCCTATTTGACTCTGTTAAGATTTCTATTCTTCGATATTTGAAATAAAAATCGCTCTGTTTCTGAGTTTACGTTTCGTTTTTCACCTTCATCTCGTGAGGAGGCCAATGATATGCAAGTAGATTTATCGATGATTCATTGGATATATGTCCTTTTTATTGCGTTCATCATTTTATTTATGGTTTTTCAAAAGGACACAACGATTATATGTATTGTTGGGATTTTTTTAATTGGATTAACTGCAACCGGATCCCTTTATAAATCTATCATCAGTCTTTTTTCTAGTTTTGCTTATGCCATTACTGAATTATTATCTACCATCCTTGTTATTTCCATCATTGTAGCCATGAGTAGAAGTTTAATGAAAACAGGCATCAATGACGCCTTGATTAGACCATTTTCTAAACTTATTCGTACACCAACTCTTGCTTATTGGACGATTGGAATCGTGATGATGATGATTTCCTGGTTTTTCTGGCCTTCTCCCGCCGTTGCCTTATTAGGCGCAGTACTTGTACCGGTTGCCATTCGTGTTGGATTACCTGCTTTAGGAGCAGCGATGGCTATGAACTTATTCGGTCATGGGATTGCCTTATCGAGTGACTTTATCATTCAAGCAGCCCCAAAACTGACGGCTGATGCGGCTGGAATTCCTGTTCATGACGTAATTAGTGCCAGCATTCCACTAGCTATAACGATGGGGATTTCAACGACTATCATCGCCTTTTTCTTATTAAAAAGAGATATGAAAAAAGGAGTATTAGTTGTAAAACCGGAAGATCAAGAACATTTCCTGAACAAAGGAACGGACTTAGAAACCACTTTATCTCCACTACTAAAAAATTTTCTCGCTATTTTAATTACATTCCTATTTGCTTTAGATGTTATAATTATGTCCATTTACAATTTGCAAGGTGGAGACGCGGCAGCACTTGTTGGCGGTACAGCCATTGCCATTCTTTTAATCGTTACTTTAGTCGGTTTTAAAATGAAAGGGTTAGAAAAATCAACAAGTTTTTTAGTGGAAGGCTTTCAATTCGGATTTAAAGTCTTCGGTCCTGTCATCCCAATCGCTGCATTCTTCTATTTAGGTGACATAGGATTCGAAAAAATCATCGGCCCTTTCCTTCCAGAGACATCTCACGGAATTGTGAATGACTTAGGAGTTGCCTTATCTTCTGTTGTTCCATTTACGAAGGCCGTAGGTGCCATCACATTAAGTATTGTTGGGGCGATTACCGGGTTAGATGGTTCCGGATTTTCGGGGATCTCATTAGTGGGATCGGTTGCCACAATTTTTTCCCATACCATCGAATCAGGAACCGCCACTTTAACAGCCCTTGGTCAAATAACAGGGATTTGGGTGGGCGGTGGTACACTCGTCCCTTGGGCGCTCATTCCAGCTGCAGCGATTTGTAATGTCGATCCATTTGAGCTTGCCCGTCGAAATGTCATCCCTGTGTTTATTGGGATTTTGATCACCACAATCGTTGCAATCCTCTTATTATAATCAGCTTGTGAATTAACCCCACAGAAAGGGACCGAATCTCGGTCCCTTTTCTCACATTTTTCTTTCCATCTTTTTCAAACGTGCTGGTGCATATAAAATAATGAAAATACTTGCAAAAACTAGGTTACAAATGATGACGATTAAGCCATCTTTCCATGTGTCCGGAAGACCAGCCAAAATTCCAAATAACACAGATTGAATCAACAACCATTTTCTTAATACATATAAGAAGGCTTTCTTTTTTTGTTCTTGAGGAACAGGGTAAAGGAAGACCCAAATTTTACTTTCGTGACGCTTCATCATAGGAAAAAGCTGAAATCCTGTTAAGTAAATAAACAAGAAAGAAAGGATTAATTTTAATACCAATATATCACTAAAAGCAATAATGAGCCCACCTATAACCGTTAACCGCACAAACAACCCAAAATATTCATTCAAACGAATAAACGTTCTCGAAAGCAAATAGGTAAAGGAATTCTCTTGTTTGAAAGGAATCGTTTGAAGGATGAAATCCATCCACACTCTTCTTTTTACTTTTCCTTCAAGATGTGGAACATCTGTGAATAAATTAGCCAGATGATAAAATCTTGACATCCGTCGTTCTTCTAATTCCACTAATGTTTCCCATTTTAACACAAATGAATTAGTCACTTTTTTAAAATAGGAGAGATAAGCTATCATCATCACCAAAAGCGCAATGACTAAATAAAGATTCGCCTTAGAAAATAGAAAATATAGTAGAATAACATTAAGGAAATACCTTACAGCGATATCGATCAAATGAGCCTCTTTTTCCTGATACTTCAAAATATGCCAACGAACCGTTAGATTCCAAAATTTCAATCCAATTATAATCAACAACCAAATAAAAAAGGAAGAAAGATCAGCATGATTCACTTGAGCAAGCATAGGCATAAAGGCAGCCATAACTAAAATTAACGGATAGCTTTGAAAGGCAAGACTAGTGGTAAGACTTTTTTTAAAATAATCCTGCATTTTTTCTTCTAAAGGAATTAAAAAAACAGTATCTGCTCTTTTTAAAAACGTATACACGGATCCTAAAGCTAAAAATAAACTGAGGATAATGGCTGCTATCCATGCTGCCGGGAAATCCTTATCAAGTGTTTTAACCCAATCACTGTAATAATATAACCCAGCTCCTAAACCAAAAATGAGGACAAATAAGAAATGGTCATTCAACATATATTTCAAATATTTTCGGAGCTCAATGAAATATTGTTGAACCCTTTCTTTCCATAACAATTGTATATTATTCATTGCTCTTCTTCCTTTGTTAACTGAATATAAATGTCGTCTAATGAAGCCTCAGGCATTTGAAATTGTTGTTGAAGCTCATGAATCGTTCCTTTCGCTCGTATTTGCCCATTATGTAAGATGATGAAGGAATCACAATATTTCTCCGCTGTAGCTAAAATATGTGTGGACATTAGAATTCCTGCCCCTTTTTCCTTCATTCTCTTAATTAATTCAAGTAAAGATTGTATCCCTAATGGATCTAAGCCGACAAAGGGTTCATCGATAATGTATAAATTGGGCTCTGTCAGAAAGGCACTCATAATCATTACTTTTTGTTTCATCCCTTTTGAAAAATGGGCTGGGAACCATTTGTATTTATTTGTTAACCGAAACTCTTTTAATAATGGTTCGATTCTTTCATTTAATTGGGTTTCTGATAAACCATACGCCATTGCCGTTAATTTCATATGCTCTTCCAATGTTAGCTCTTCATATAAAATAGGAGTTTCAGGAATATAAGCAAATTGTTGGCGATATTTTTCTGGACTCTCCTTTAATGTTGAATCATTTATGGAAATGGTTCCTTTCTTTGGTTCCATAAGTCCAATAATATGTTTAATCGTTGTACTTTTTCCAGCTCCATTTAAACCGATTAAACCGACGATTTCATTCTTATTTATCGTAAAGGAAACGTCCTTTAATACAGGTTTCCTTGTATAACCGCCGACAAGGCCTTCAACTTTTAACAATGACATATACTCAACGTCCTTTCGTTTTGTCAGAGGTCTACCTCTTTAAATCTATAGCTATTTTAACAAAAAAGTAAAAGATTCTCATGTGCTAAACGTTATACAACCGAAAAAGTGAAACAATAAATTTTTCCTGTATAAAAAATGGCGATTTACACATTCTAATATTCGAAGGGGCTAACATTAAGAAAAACGGGGTGGTTGTTAAAAACCGTCTAACGAAGAGGTCACTAGTCGGTCGTCATTGAAGAAGACATAGATTACTCCAATAACGGGGTGGTAACAGCAGACTACGCTAATTCCTTTCATAAAAAGCACTAAGCTAAAAATGATAAGGGGATGGTAGTGTTGGACAAAGGATCTATGAATTCATAACAAACAACCAAATTGCAAAAATGAGGTGTTGATCAAAGATCACTTACTGATTGAAGATTTTCACCAAAAGAATAAGCAAATGAGGTGTTTGTCGCAGGCAACTTACTATAAAACCTATATAGCTAATGAAACGCTAACAAGGGGATGGTAAGCTTGAATTTGTTCGACGACTTAGAATCTGTCCGATAAAACAATCATTTATTGTAAATGAGGTGTTTATCAAAGGCATAGACCGAATGAATTAACCCTTTTTCTCCCCTTCATGGGATAGGATGAAATCGACATCCTATCCCTTTTCTTTTTTGCCCTTGTTTTATTTGTATAAATTTATATGATAAAGTTTACTATGCAACGAAATTTGGAAAGGATGAACATAATGAGCGATTGTATTTTTTGTAAAATTATTAATGGAGAAATCCCTTCAGCTAAAGTATATGAAGATGAGCATGTTTTAGCCTTCCTAGACATTAGCCAAGTGACCAAAGGGCATACCCTTGTCATCCCGAAAGCACATAAAGAAAATGTATTTGAGCTGGATTCCGAAACAGCTAGTTACATATTTGCGGCTGTTCCTAAAGTAGCTAATGCCATTAAATCTGAATTTCAACCCGTGGGGATGAATTTATTAAATAATAACGGAAAAGAAGCTGGGCAGGAAGTCTTTCATTACCATATCCACCTTTTGCCACGGTATGGAAAAGGGGATGGATTCGGAGCTGTATGGAAAACGCATAATAGTGAATATTCACAAGAAGACTTGCAAAATATCGCCCACTCCATCGCAAAACATGTGTAAGATCCAAAGAAAGAGCTCCTCTAAGGGGCTTTTTTGCGGACGGGAATCCTCTACCTCTTTAGAGTAGAGATGAGAGTACGCTTTTGTCGAAATCCCCTTGTGGGATGGCAAGACAAAACATGATATACTACTTACAAGAACGAGTGTTCTTTGAAAACTGCATTATATGGGGTTGTGGTGAAGAAAGAACAGTCACCACGTAAAATAATGCCTGTCATGTGGGAAAGACCCACTCATTTGAAACCATTGCAAGGTTCGGAATGAACCTTCGTGGAGGGCAGGTCGATAGACCGCCCGATGAAGCGAGAAGCTCAGTCAATTCATTGACGGGTAGTTCACTCGTAATGTAAATCAAAATTGGAAATACTCCCCTCTTTATAGTGAAATTTCTGAAAATGATTTCTTCTAATCCCCTTTTCCATGTGTTATAATAATGAAAACATTTTCGCTAATGGCAACGAGAGCACATTAGGAGAATGCCTAGACAAGAAGAGATGAGGAGAGAAGAGAAAAATGAATACGAAATCATTAGTAAGTCTATCCATGTTGATTGGGATTGGGGCTGTATTACACGCTGTGATGCCTGGACTATTTTTAGGAATGAAGCCTGACATGATGTTAACGATGATGTTTCTTGGAATTCTTATGTTCCCAACATTCCAAAATGTTTTATTAATCGGGCTGGTTACAGGTGTTATTTCCGGATTAACGACAACATTTCCTATGGGATTGGTCCCAAACTTTATTGATAAACCGATTACGGCTATTTTATTTTATGGTCTGTTTCTGATAAGCTCAAAGGTTTCCAAAAATCTAATTGGAGCTACTGTATTAACTGCGATCGGAACGATTATTTCAGGAACAATCTTCTTAACATCCGCTTTGATGATCGTCGGGTTACCTGGTCCATTTGTGGCACTTTTCACAACTGTTGTGTTACCAGCAACCGTCGTCAACGCCATTGTCATGGTGATTGTCTATCCAATTGTTCACTCTATTTTAAAACGTTCTAAATTAGTCGAGCAATTATAGAGTTCAAAACGTCACGCCCTGTCCATCGTCGGACCTTCATGTGCAATTATCCTCCCCTTCTTCTTTGATACCTCATCATTTTGAAGTGGAGGTTTTACTGCCCGTAAAGGCGGGATCACGACATCACAAGGAAGTAATTCGATTCCCTATCGATTGCTTCCTTGTTTCATTTTTTAGTGTTTCTTTCATTACATGAGCAAAATACTATGTCATAACCGTAAGGAGAACCCCAATCAAAAATGTAACCAACCCACTCATCCCCAAAAAACCCGCTCGTTTTTTTAATATGTTTTTAGGAGGATAGATCCCTGGCCGATAAAGGGCAAAAATATAGTGGAACATGCCAAAAAAGAAAACGGCACTTAAAGCAAATAAACCAAAAATAACCCCGTCCATACCCCACCTCCTCTATGTGTATCAGCCATTGTGGATAAAAATCACCATTTAGTCAAAGGTCTTTTCAAAAAGACTGTTATCTTTTTTAAAAATTTTTTCAATCATTATCGGTAAACGCCGGTTCCCCTAAGCCCCAACCTATCCTCCCCCAAGGAAAACAAAGAATAAATCATTTCCAATAATGAAACAACTATTATTCAACATCCTATGCATTTCAAGTTTGAAATATGAAATTTCATTCATCAGGAATAATTGAAGGATTTTATCCGAGTTTTGTTGAAATTCTTAAATGATAGTTCATCAAAGGGGGGCGAAACGAATGGATAAAAAATCTTTGACTTACGGATTTCTCATTGGAGGTGCAATAAGCGCGGTTACAACTTTACTTATTACACCTTCATCTGGAAAGGATATACAATTAAAATTCAAAACAAAAAAACAGCATTTAAAAGAAAGCTCAAATCAACTAAAAGGGGAAGTATTGCAGCTTAAACAGTCGGTAGTGTCGCTAGCAAAAGAAGGAAAAAGCGCATTTAATCAATTATCTACTGATTTGAAATCGAGTATTGAATTATGGCAAAAAAACATTGAACCAAATAAAGATGCCATCCAAAATGAACTTGAAGAAATTAAAAAATCCATTGATCAACTGGAAAATACAATGAAAATGTGAAAAACAAGTAACCTTTTTACAAGGTTGCTTATTTTTTCGAAAATTTAGTCAATTTAGGCCTTTATTAATTTTTACTTTATTGGCATAATAATATACATAGCTAAAATATTTTAAAAATAAAACAAATGCGGAAGCGCCTGCTTATCGGCGTACGGATTTCGCAAGTTTAGACTGAGATAAAGGAAACGAGAGTGAGGTACTTCACGAACTAATGTTGACTTATCGTAGGAAGAAAACGGAGAAATTCGCTAGACGACTACAAATGCGGAAGCGCCTGCTTATCGGCGTACGGATTTCGCAAGTTTAGACTGAGATAAAGGAAATAAGAGTGAGGTACTCCACGAACTGATGTTGACTTATCGTAGGGAGAAAACGGAGAAATTCGCTAGACGATAGGCGCTGAAGGCTTGCCGTGGACAACATTTTTAAAAGGGGATCCACAGTTCTAAAATTTTTTAGTTTCCTAAACAACCAAAAAGAAGGTGAGCATATGAAGGATGGTCAATACTCGATGAAAGAGGCTTTACTCTTTAGTCAAAGAATGGCTCAATTAAGTAAAGCACTTTGGAAAGCCGTTGAAAAAGATTGGCAACAATGGATCAAACCGTATAACCTAAATATTAATGAACACCATATATTATGGATTGCTTATCATTTAAAAGGAGCCTCCATATCAGATGTGGCGAAATTTGGTGTTATGCATGTATCAACAGCTTTTAACTTTTCGAAAAAACTAGAAGAACGTGGTTTTCTCACATTCTCCAAAAAAGAAACAGACAAACGCAACACGTATGTGCAACTATCAGAGAAGGGTAAAGATGTTTTATTACAATTAATGCAATCTTATAACCCAAAAACAAATTCAGTTTTTCAAGGGGCAGCACCTCTAAGAGAAATATTCGGAAGATTTCCAGATTTAATGGAAATTATGGCGATCGTTAAAAATATTTATGGAGATGATTTTGTAGAAATTTTTGAGAAGTCCATGATTAATATTGATCATGAATTTCTTGAGGAGGACGGAAAAATAACCAAAATTACAGATTCGAAAACTCACTAAATATTTTTCTTCAACTCCACCATTAATGGCACATACACCCCTTGTTGAATGCAAGCCTCTATCACTTCTTTACTTCTTAGACGGGGATGTACTCGTCTCTTAAACTCTTTAAAAAGCGGCGAATGGAATACAAATCCTTCCGCTTTTTGTTCCAGTCTAACCTTGTTCAACTCTTCACAAACTTTAAAAAACTCGTCCCTATCTTCTCTAGATAGCCTTTTTTCGATGATTATCCAATTAAAAGGGTAATCATCTCTTTTTACCATATTTAGTAGTAATTGCTGGTGAAACTCAAGTTTTTCAATTCTTTTAATTAAATCCTCTACCATGCTGCTCCCCCGTTTTTCCACCTATTCTAATAGCTTTTGATTTCATATGAATAAAACAATGAGTGAATCTCCGGTTACACTGGCTAACATAACGATCCATTCATTTATTGGCAACAAAATTTACGAATATTTTCCTTTTTTTAAATACAATACATTTATATTTCTTGTTTTTTATGAAAACTCCTTCTATTATTAATAATTTATCATACGAAACTCCCTTAAGGCGGAGTTTTACTGTTCATTCCAAGTCACCTTTTCAAATGAACACAATGAAAACGCCTCCATAGTTGCTATGTAAATCATGTCGAAAATTCAAGATTTTTTTTACAAAAAACTAATAAAAATTGTATTGATTTTTCCCCTAAATCATCGTAAAGTATGTAAGCAATATAGAAAGTTTTTAAAGTTTGCGAGAGAACACCCAGAAGTAGTTATAAGTTTATAAACTACTATTCATTCAAAAATATAAAATATTCGATAGGGGCTGGTTTCTTTGAGATGCTGGCGTACAATTGATTTAGAAAAAAAATATGGATTTCATAAAATTGCCTTGATTTCTACTTTGGTCATGATGTTAGTCTTTTCTATCATGTTTGCTTCATTACAAACATTTTTTTCTCAAACCCTTCATGACCGATATTTTATTGTTTTTACCGTGTCACTCATCTTATTATATCCGGCTCATAAATTTCTTCATATTTTGCCGTATATTCGTTTTATGCATAAACTTACTTTTAAGTGTCAGATCAAATTAATGGTTCTTCCCGTTATTATTGTCAGAGTGAAGGAACCTATTTCTAAAATGCGCTTTGTCATTTCGCTTTTAAATCCTTTTATCATTTTAAATTCGCTTTTTATCATTGGGTGTGCTATATTCCCGCATTATATACATTATTTTACGATGTTATTTGCTTTTCATACAGGAATTTGCGCGATCGATTTCATCAATTTAAAATCATTGATCGCTTCTCCAAAAAGCTCATATATTGAAGAAAATGATGATGGTTATGAAATTTTAATTTCACAATAAAAACACCCTATTCGGGTGTTTTTTCCCTTCAATCTTCTCTTTATATGAATAGCTTTTCCTTTATAGACCGAAGTTTCACTTCACTATTTCCTATCTTTTTTGAAAAAAATTTGATATCGTATTATTAATACGTAATATCGGAAGGGGGATTTGATGATCACCGTCTTTATTATTTTCTCTATTTTTATATTATACAATATTAATAGTATGACGAATTCCCTGTGTATTAAAAGAGAGATACCAGAAGAACGTCAACCAAAAGTATTTCGAACCATTAATGTTCTAATTACAATTTTGTTAATATCTTCCTATGTTGAAATTTTGTATACATAATAAAATACAACTTTTTCAATATGCTAATATCATGAAACTGAATATGGTGAACTTAGTAAACCATACAATAAGAAGAGCCCGGCTTCAAAGCCAGGCCCTCTTTGTTATATACCATTAGTAAACCCAAGTAGCCCCAATGATAATCAATAGAATAAACAATACTACGATTAATGCAAAACCTCCGCCATAAGTGGAACTCATCGTACTTCCTCCTTCAATAATGTTTTTAATGATGTTTCTTCATTAAAACCACGCTGCCCCTACAATGATCAACAAAATGAACAACACAACGATTAACGCAAAGCCTCCACCGTATGCTGCGCCCATATGAAACACCTCCCCTTGATCCGTCTTTATATCTTATTCATTGGCATTATTTTTTGTTTAGGCGTATAACTATGTGAATGGTTTCCATAAGTATGTGTATTAACAAATATAAGCTGCCCCTACAATAATTAATAAAATAAACAAAACAACAATCAAAGCAAAACCAGGATTATAAGCATTTCCCATTCGTAATACCTCCTTTTATCTCTTCTTTAATATCCTATGTATTGGCCTTTTTTTTGTTTTGGTGGAATCGCCCATTTTTTTCTAAATATCAGTAATAATTTTTGGGTTTTAAAAAAAATTATGATATAGTATGTTTTATGGAAATGTAGAACAATATAATTAGGGAGTTGTTGAACGGTATGAAAAAGTGGATTCTATCCCTTACTTTAGCTGCAGGGGTTGTAGGACTAGCAGCTTGTGGGAATAATAGCGGTGAAAAAGTGGCGACTTCGAAAGCGGGAGATGTGACAAAGGACGAGCTTTATGAGGCAATGAAAGAAAAATATTCACCGCAAATGGAACAAGCACTCCAAGAGCTCATGTATAAGAAAGTTCTTTCTGAAAAATACGATGTTTCAAAAGATGAACTAGACAAGAAATTTAAAGAAGCCAAAAATCAACTTGGTTCACAATACGATATGTTCCTTACCCAATATAGTTTAGACGAAGAGGGCTTTAAAGATGTTCTTGAATTAGAAATCTTACGTAATAAAGCCGCTACAGCAGGGGTAAAAGTGTCTGATAAAGAACTAAAAGACTATTATAAAAAATGGCAACCAGAAATTAAAGTCCGCCATATTTTAGTGGAAGACGAAGCGAAAGCTAATGAGGTTAAACAAAAGCTAGATAAAGGAGAAAAATTCGAGGATTTAGCGAAGAAGTACTCCTCTGACCAAGGTTCAGCACAAAATGGTGGAGAATTAGGATGGGTTAATAATGAAGGTCGTAAACAATTCGTTCCTGAATTCACAAAGGCACTCGAAACGTTAAAGAAAGGCGAAATTAGTGAACCCATTAAATCACAATTTGGATACCATATCATTGAAGTAACAGATGTAAAAGAAAAACAATCTTTTGATAAATTAAAAGGTCAACTGGAAGACGAATTAAAAATGACTAAAGTAGATCCAGAAAAAGCTCAAATGAAGCTTGAAAAAGAACTAAAAGCTGCTGATATTAAGGTAGAAGATAAAGATTTGAAAAAAGCATTTGAAGATCTTTCAGACGCTAAAAAAGAAGATTCTGACAAGAAAGAGAAACAGTAAAAGTAAAAAAAGAGGCTGCGATAAGCAACAGCCTCTTTTTTAGTAGTCAAACCCTCAGAATGAAGTTCCCTTAATTACGCCCCCTGAGGATCTCGATTTACATCTTCTTTTTTCTGTTTTTCTTCTTCCATTCGTTTTATGAATACTTCCCCTTCTTTTTCGATAAACTTCATTTCTTCTTGTCTCTCTTCTCTTGAAGCCTTCACAGCCATAAATGCGCTAATAAAGATCCCTGCCACAACGAAATACATCCATATTGGAAACATCTTCTACACCTCTCCTATCTTGTCCACATTTACTTCCATCATATGCAGTTCACGACAAAAAAATGACGATCTATTTAGAGAAAAAAACAAATGCGAAAGCGACCTGTTCATCGGCGTACGGATTTCGCAAGTTTAGACTGAGATAAAGGAAACACGGCGAGGTATTTCACGAGCCGATGTTGACTGATCGCATACCTAAACACAGAATAAAGCAGGAGCGGATATCTCCTCCTGCTTTAGTCTTATTTATGAAAGCTTGGTTTGTAAAAGGAACGATGATCTAATGCAAACACCTTTTCAGAAAACTCACCAGGTTTTGTTCTTTCTAATGTTCTATCTAACATATTCATTTTAGCATCGATATTATCAATATAATGAAGGATCTCCGCCTCTTTAATTAATGGCAACTTCGGACTTCCCCATTCAAGTTTGCCATGATGGCTTAAAATAATATGTTGGAGAACAGTTACCTCTTCCCCTTGAATTTGCAATTCATCTGCAGCTTTGCCGATTTCATTCACCATTATAGTAATATGTCCCAATAGGTTCCCTTCTACTGTATAAGTAGTGGAAATTGGACCAGAGAGCTCGATTACTTTTCCTAAATCATGCAAAATAACACCGGCATATAGAAGATCACGGTCTAGACTTGGATAAAGATCAGCAATCGCCTTCGCAAGTTTCAGCATCGAGACAACATGGTATGCAAGTCCTGATACGAACTCATGATGATTTTTCGTAGCCGCTGGAAACTCCAAGAAAGGCTGGTGATATTTCTTTAGCAAATGCCTAGTGATCCGTTGGATATTAGGATTTTTCATTTCAAAAATAAATTGCGTAATCGTATCAGCCATTTCTGTTTTTTCCAACGGGGCCGATTGAACAAAATCTTGAATTTGTACTGCATCTTGTTCAGTAGAAGGGCGGATTTGTTTAATTTTTAATTGGTTTCTTCCTCGATAATTTTGGATTTCCCCTGAAACTTTCACGATGGTTTCTGCTTGATATTTCTGTACTTCCCCGTCCGAAGCATCCCATAGCTTTGCTTCAATTTCCCCACTCTTATCCTGAAAGATTAATGTTAAATACGGTTTTCCATTCACAGCGATGCTTTTTGTGGCTGTTTTAATCAGTAAGAAGCAATCTACTGCTTGCCCGGCGTCCAAAAACGTAATTCCTTGGGTCATCTCCATCCCCACCTTAATGATTTCTTCTAACTATCTCTTTAGTGAAAATTATATCATATTTGTGAAGCATCCTTCCTCATGAATCCTAAAGATGCATTAATATTCAGCCATTACATAAATTTGTTCTGGTTTAAAGTGATCAATTAAATGTTTATGACAGGTAAAAATGAGCACCTGGGATGAGCGGCTTAACTCTTTTATTAAATCGATAACGGCTTTGGTTCGTTGATGATCAAAATGAACAAACCCATCATCGATAATAATCGGGTATGGGAACTCTGGCTGCAACACATGGGCTAAGGCAAATCTTAAGGAAGTGTAGACTTGTTCCCCTGTCGCCTGACTTAGCTCTTGCATATCAAAAAACATCCCATCATTCCGCTCCACTTTAAACACTCCATTTTCCTCTACAAATAAGCGAATATATTGGCCATTAGTTAAAATAAATAAAAACTTCTCTGCATACTGGATGATAGCTGGTAATTTCTTTTGTTTATATTGATCCATCGTTTTCAAAAATGAATACTTGGTTATGGCTAATTGCGCCCATTTTTTTGCTTGCTTATTAAGAATTGATTTTTGTTGGTGGAATTCATGTAAAATATTTGAATAGGTACCCCCTTCCTCAAGAATATTTTTTTCATAGTTTAAGGCCGCTAGTTGTTCTTGATGTAACTTGATCTTTTGTAAACATGTTTCTAGTTGTGCTCTCAAATCTTCCTTCTTTTTTTGAAGATCAGATTCAGTCCATTTTTCTATCAGGATTGGATCCTTTGGGAGCTGTTCTTTTAATAAAACTAATTTTTCCGCAAGCTTCTCTTTCTCCTTGTTACGCTGAGCCTGCAACCGAAAATCCTCTTCATTTTCTATAGATGCGATTGTAAACAAGGTATGGATTTCTTGATCGATTTCTTGCTTTTCCTTTTTCAATCTTCTTATTTGCTGTTCTAGTTCTTTCTGTTTTTTTATGAGTTCTTTCCTATGTAATTGTCCTTCCTGACTTCTCAGCTGCATATCTTTCAAACGTACGAAGAGTTCATTTTCATTTTTCGTATGAATATCATAATTATTTGCCGTCTTTTCCATCAAAAGTCTGAATTCTTGAAGATTGATTTCGTTTTCAGCTAATTGTTTTTCATATGCCTTTTTTATCCTTTGTAATTCTTTCAGTTGAACAATTTCATCAAAAGCTTCTTCCATCATCGACCATTCCATTTCTGTCGACAAGAATAGCTCGTTTTTTAATTCCATTAAGACCTCTTCATTTTCGATTACATCTTGATGGATTTGTTGATATCGATCTGACCATTGTTCTTTTTCACGTTCATCTTTTTCTAATGTTAGGATGAGCTGTTTCCATTGTTCTCGAAGTTGTTGTTGCTGCTTGAGTTGATGACGCAATAATTGATTAGCGGGTTGTTCATATTGATTGATCTTTTCCTCTAATTCCACTAATTCAGCTCGGATCTCTTGATCTTGAGGGAGGTGAATTTTGTTCGATTTCGCCCCTCTTTTGATGAGAAATAAAAGAATGAGAGCAATAACCCCGATCATCAGTAATTCCCACCGGTTAAATACGATGGCGAAAGCAGAGGATAATAGGAAAATTCCAAGAATAAATGAAATGATCATCTTGAATTGTTTTTGCTCATTTTTACGAAATCTTTCTTCTGCTGATTTTTGCTGTTCTACTTGATTTAATTGACTTTTCGTCCATTCGTATTTTTGTTGTAATGTATCGATATGCTTTTCATTCACTCTCGTTTGCAATGTCCGAAATTCTTGCTCTGGCAATAACTGATTTTCAATTTGAGAGCACTGTTCTTCTATTACTTTGATCTGCTGGTCGATCATCTTTAATCTTTCTATGTATTCATCTAATCGATTTTTCAGCATGAAATGATTTTGGATCCCCTTTTTTAATCGACCTTTCATCTCTATGCCCGTATTTAAACTAGCTACCTCTTCTTCACTCACTTCATAAAAATGAAGATCTGATTGGATCCTATTAATTTCTCCTTCGACTTCGGCTTTCTTCTGTTCTAGCCTGTTTTGATCGATAAGCCATTGTTGATATTGCGGCTTCGTCTCGATTATTTTCTGGATATTTGCTTCATCTTCTGTAGTGATGATTTCTTTTTCCCGCTGATTCAATTCATCTGTTATTTTATTTTGCTCTTCTAATGCGGCATCTAAGGACGCTTGCAAGTGAAGTCGCCTTTGTTGAAAGTTTTCAAAACGATCCAAACCATCGATAGGAAATACAATAGCTTGCAACGGCTCTAATTTCCTCTCTATTTCGATTTTCTCCACATAAATAGGCCATAATGATTCAATCTGTTGGATAGAAGAGCGTTCTTCCCGAATCTTTTTTTCTTCAGACAAAAGATGGTTTATTTCATGCTGCAACTCTTCTATTTTGATGATGACCTTCCCATATTGATCATTTTTCTTCTTGCCATTCTTTAACTGCTGCTCTAATTCTCTAAGTCGCTGAATTTGTTTATTGATCACCGGATTTCTTCCATTAGGTTTAAATAACTTTTCCATTTCTTTTTGTAATTCATTCTCGATTTTTAGAAGAGCATCCGTTCCAGAAGCACTGGCAGAAAATAAAAACCTTCCGATATCCTCTTCCTTTAACTGATGAATTTTTTGTAATCCATGAACATCGAAAGAGAAGATATTTCGATAGAAGTGTTCGTTCATCCCATGAAGAATTTCTTTTAAAAAATCTTCTCCACCTGTCCTGCCATCTTCTAATCGTACAATCACTTCTTCCGGCGACCTTCCTTTGATCCTTTCAATGACGGCCGTTCCATATGTTTTGCTGTTGATCTTCATGACCCCGCCATATTTTGTATGGGTTTTTGGTTCATATCTTTGTTTTGCTTGCTGCTTAGTGGGAAAGCCAAAAAGGATACTATGAATAAATGACATCAGCGTAGATTTTCCTGCTTCATTTTTACCGTAGATCACCTGTAAATTAGGAATATCCGATAGGTGATAATCTTCTAACTTTCCATATGCATATATATGTAAGGAAAGGATTTTCATGAATGTTTCCCTCCCTTTTGTACTTCCATTCCAATATAATTTTTTGACTCTTCAAGAAAATGGATTTTCTCCTCCACTGTTAATGGGGAGAGAAAGCGACGGGCTTTAGGATGAAAATATAATGACAATGCTTCTTCCCAATCATCTGCTGTTAAGCTTTCCAATTGTCTCTCAAATTCATTAAAAAAAGGATGATAAAAGTTCTCTAGTTTTTGTTGCGATTGAATTTGAATTTGGTAAACCCATACGAATGAATCTTCATGTTCTTCCCCATCTGTAAGCAGCTCAATCATTTCATCCGATAGAATTTTCTTTAGAATTTCCTGATCTTGTACATTTTCAAGTACAATTTCTAATAATACTCCTTGATGTGACTTCCGATATTGATTCATTATCTCTTCGCATTGAATAAAAAATGAATGAAAAGTTTGATCACTTGTAAGAGATATTTTCACCTTTTCCCAAACAATATCGCAAGTTTCAATAAAATTTAACTCTGCACCATATTCTGACAGAGATATCTCATAACAGCCCTTTTGTCCCCTTTCTTTTCGATATCTCCCTTGAATATTTCCGGGATAAACAATAAAAGGATCTTTATGTATAACTTGTTGTTGATGAATATGTCCCAGTGCCCAGTAATCAAAACCTTTGGATACTAATTCATGTATAGTGAATGGAGAATACGGTTGATGTGCCGTCTCTCCCCCTTCCATACTTCCATGGAGCAGTCCAATATGAAAATCAGCTTCCTCCTGCTTCTGATAATATTGAATTTTCTTTTCCCAAATATGGCGTTCCTCATAACTAAACCCGTATAATTTGACAGTAGTATCTCCCTTTTGGAAAAGTTTGCTTTCAACTTGTGAGGAAAAAAGATGAACATTATCAGGCATTTCAATGGTGATCCATTGCCCGCTTAAATGATCATGATTCCCATGAATCATATAGACTGGGATATGAACCTCATACAATCTTTCCATTTGTTTCCGGAACCGTGCTTGTGCTTTTATGCTTCGATCTTCCCCATCATATAAATCCCCTGAAATAAGAAGAAAGTCCACTTTTCGCTCAATCGCTTCATTGACAATATTTTCGAAGGAACGAAAAGTACTTTCTTGAATTCGTTTAAATAACTCTTTCGGTAAATGTTGCAGACCTAAAAATGGACTATCTAAATGCAGATCTGCACAATGAATAAAATGAATATTTTTCATTCGGTATCCCTCTATTTAAAACTGTTTTAATAAATCGAATATATGTTCTATTGTATAATGTTTTTCTTTAAAAGTAAAAGCACCAACAGAAAGTTGTCGGTGCTTTTTTCATAGCTTACTTACGAAAGTATAAAATGAAACAATCATTCAATGTGTTTCCTTTATCTCAGTCAAAGGCTTCAAAATCCGTACCCCAGACCTGCTGCATTTCCGCTTTTGTTTCCATCCAGCTTCAGCGCCTATCGGCTAGCGAATTTCTACATCTTTTCCCTACGATAAGTCAAAGATTTCAAAATCCGTACGCCGATGAACAAGGCGCTTTCGCTTTTGTTTTTACGAATTTTTTTTCGTTAATTGTAGTGCTTTCTTAATATCTTTAAAAGAATTTGAGTTTCCGTACATTAATACACCACCACGATACACTCTTGCACCAATGATGGCGAGAATAATAATGGAAACAACTAATATTCCAATTCCAAGTAAGGCCTCCCATGTTGGGATATTGACCATTCCTACTCTCATGAACATAATCATTGGTGTGAAAAATGGAATATAAGAAGAAATCGTCACAAAAGGAGCTTCTGGATTGTTTAATCCAAACATAGCGATAAAGAAACCAATCATGATTAAGAATGTCATCGGCATGACCATTTGTTGAGCATCTTCTAAGCGACTTACTAGTGATCCTAAAAAGGCTGCCAACGTAGCATATAGGAAATAACCTAATGCAAAGAATACTAAAGCATAGACGATCGTTGAAACAGGTGTCTGATCAAGTCCAATGACTTCCTTTAATATGGAGCTATCTGCTTGCTGTTTCATCATAAAATAGCCAATTGCAATCCAAATCAACATCTGTGTTAAGCCAAGAAGCCCTACACCTAAGATTTTTGCAAACATTTGTTTAACAGGCGATACACTAGAAATCAAAATTTCCATCACACGAGATGACTTTTCAATAGCTACTTCTGTCGCAATCATGTTTGCGTACATAATGACCGCAAAATAAATGAAGAAAAGTAAAACATACACCAAAATTTGTGCCTGAGCCAGTTCTTCTTCCGTTTTAGCCCCTTCTTCTAACGCAATTTTTTCGAAAGACGCAGGTCCATTAAGCGTTTGTAATTGTTCCGCATTTAGATTAAGTTGAGTGGCCGCTACATTACTTTTAAATCCTTGAAGGGCAAGTTGCAAATCATCAGCAATAGAAGAGTTTGAAACCGTCTGTGCCTTATAAACTCCTTTAGGTAAATGATCTTCGCCTAATGATAAAATTAAGTACCCCTCATATGTATCTTTTTCTATTTCTTTTTTTAATTCCTCTTCAGATTTCGTTACCTTTGATAATTGAATATCTTTTGAGATAGTTTTTACATGCTGTTTATAAGATTCAAATAAAGTCCCACTTTCATCAATTACAGCTATTTGATCACCGGTTTCATCATCAAAAACAGAAATAATTTTTTCAATATTCGATAATAGCAAGATACCCGCAGCTACTAATAATGTCGTGATGATAAAAGCTTTTGATTTAAATTTATTCATGTAAGAATGGGATAAAATAATCCAAAAATTATTCATAGGAAGCACCTACTTTCTCAATAAAGATATCATTTAAAGATGGTTCTTCCAGCTCAAACTTCCGCACGAAACCTTTTCCATGCAGCTCCTTAAATAATGTTTGCGCCACTTCTTCTCCTTCAACTTGAAGGGTCATTCCTTCTGTTGTTTTCTTATATTTTAGAACGCCTGCACATTCTTGCAAAAATGAAAGGTCAAAGTCGGCTGAGATCGTGACATTTTTCTTCCCAAATGAACGCTTAATTTCCCTTAATCCTCCATGAACAACCGGAACACCTTTTTGCATAATACATAAATGCTCGCATAATTCTTCCACATGCTCCATGCGATGGCTTGAAAATACAATCGTTGTCCCTTGTTCTTTAATTTCCAGGACGGCTTGTTTTAATTGCTCTACATTGACAGGGTCCAGACCACTAAAAGGCTCATCAAGGATTAATAATTTGGGTTGATGTACGACCGCTGTAATAAATTGAATTTTTTGTTGATTTCCTTTTGAAAGTTCTTCAATTTTTTTATTCTTATATTGCGGAATCTGAAATCGTTCTAGCCAGCGATCCACTTCTTTTCCAGCCTGATCTTTATCCATCCCTCTTAATCTAGCAAGATAAACGACTTGGTCCTTTACTTTCATTTTTGGGTACAAACCGCGTTCTTCAGGTAAATAACCAATATAAGGACTTGTTGAATAATTAATTGTTTGACGGTTCCAAGTAATCTGACCTGAAGTCGGTTCAAGCAACCCTAGGATCATTCGGAATGTCGTCGTTTTCCCGGCTCCGTTCGCTCCTAGAAATCCAAATATTTCCCCTTCTGGAATCATTAACGATAGCCCATCCACTGCTGTAAAATTTCCAAATATTTTCGTTACTTTTTCCAATTGTAGTGTCATCTCATCACTCCTCTATTTGTTATTACGAACAAAACGAAGAGAAGGTTCACTTTTTCTGAAATATTTGTAAAATATCACATAAAAGATTTGCAAAATGCAGAAATTGTGCAAAAATAAAGATAATAGAGCCACGATCATTTCATATAGAAAATATTTTTCCTTTAAAATGTTTTTTAGAAAGGGGACTTACAATGAAAACTTATAAATTAACAGCTTTTGAGAAAAATGGAGAAAAGATTCTTGATGAAGTATTAGAAGCAAACAACGATAATGAAGCAAAAGTAAAGGGCGAACAGATTCTTGCCGAAAAAGGGCTTCTAGAAAAAACACATCGTTGTACTTCACCTGCTGGAAAATTATTATTATTCCATGTATAAGTAGAACTTCCTTCAGTGGGGGATCCCCACTGATTAGTTAAACTCGGTATCATAACCATACCTTTAGTGCCATATTCAGTGGTTTTTTCCTGACGCAAGAAACCGCCCGAGCTTTCTTGCGAATACTTCGCCTTACACTTTAAGCGTTTCGTCTTTTTACTTCTTTAAGTCGTGGGCAAATATTACCCATTCATCTACGTAAAATGGCTCTTGAACTTTATAGATGATAAAGGCTACACTGAATGAAAATTCATTCAGTGTAGCCTTTAACTTATTCACCGATAAAACGTGGTGGGCGTTTTTCAATAAAAGCTTGTATTCCCTCTTTGTGATCCTTTGTCTGTCTCATTTTCCATTGGGCTTGTTTCTCTAATTCTAATGCTTTAAGCAAAGTCGGTCTGCTTAATTCTGCTAAGATTTTTTTCGTCTCAATCATTGCTTGTAAAGGTTTTCGTTTATAAGCTTCAATTACTTCTTGAACTTTCTCTTCAAAGTTTTCCTTAGGAATCGATTGATCTACTAAACCAATAGAAACCGCTTCCACTCCTGACATCACTTTTCCTTCCCAGATAATTTGTTTCGCCTTTACTTCTCCTACTCGTCTTTCCATTAAGAAATGGCCACCACCATCAGGGATTAAAGCAATTCCAATGAAGTTCATCGCTAGTTTACTATTTTCCTCACAAAGTACATAATCAGTAGCTAATGCAAGGCTTAATCCTAAACCAGCGGCCGCTCCGTGAATAGCAGAAATCGTAACGGCCGGGATCGTATAAAGCGTCATGACTAACTCACTGATCGTATCCATCACAGAAGAAAATTGCTCTTTACTTGTAAGTTCCGCTAACATTCCCTTAATATCTCCACCAGATGAAAATGCTCGCCCCTCTCCTTTTAACACAACTATTTTCACATCTTCACGTACACTTAAATCTTTCAAAACTAATACGAACTCCTTCAACATATCAACATTGAGAGCATTTAATGTTTCTGGTCGATTAAGTGTTACTAAAGCAACAGAATCTTTAATCTGCAATAAAACGGTTTCATTTTTTTCTTTTGTTTCCATAGCTGATCCCTCCTCATTCAAGGATACTAAATTTTCAAATAATATTGTATACATTTTTTGAAAATTTACATTATTAACTGAAATTTCCTATAAAGTGAAACATCATTCAGTGGGGGTTTTCTTCACCCTCCACTGAATGTTAATTGAACTTATCGGACCTTTAGGGGCCGTAATCCTCCACCTATTTTCTTTGTTTTTCAAATCATTTTGAGGTGGAGGTTTTACTGCCTATTAAGGTCAGATAAAAATAATTGATTTAATTTATCGATCTTTTTCTGCGTGTATTCCTCAAACCTCTCATTATATGATTTCGGATCTTTTGGATTGGAAAAATGCTCGATTTTCCCTGTGATTGGATGGATAAATTTACTTGCTGCCCCACAACCAATTCCGATAATGGTTTGGACTTCTTCCATAATCATGATATTGTAAATACTTTCTTGTCCAGGTAAAGAATACCCGACATTCTCCAAGTTACCTAAAATATTTTTTTGACGATATAAATAGTAAGGAACGTAGCCATGATTATTTGTCCAGTTTTCAGCCATTGACATCATCTTTTCAATTTCGGTACGAGCCGCTACTTTATATTTTTCCTTATTTTTTGTCATTTCTGATGCTCGTTTGAAGGATAACGTATGGACGGTTAAAGATTCTGGCATTAATTTTTCTGTCTCATCCAAAGTGTGTTGGAATTGCTCGACTCCTTCACCAGGAAGACCGATAATTAAATCCATATTGATGTTTTTCATTCCCATTTCTTTCGCTAAATGATACTTTTCAACCGTCTCTTCAACTGTATGGTGACGCCCAATCGCTTTTAATGTTTCTTGAGTATAAGATTGTGGGTTAATGCTAATACGATCAATCTTCCATTTTTTCAATACTTCGAGTTTTTCCGGAGTGATCGTATCTGGTCTTCCTGCCTCTACCGTGATCTCACGAATATGATCAACATCCGGGAAAGATTGATACATCGTTTCATATAATACATCCATTTCTTCAGCAGTGATCGATGTCGGTGTTCCTCCCCCATAATAGACCGTTGTAATTCGAATTCCTTTTTCTTGAAGCCATTTTCCAATTTCACGCATCTCATAATGGAGTCCGAATAAGAAAGAATCGACTTTTCCAAGTTTTCCTTGAATGGCATAGGCCGGGAATGTACAGTATGCACATTTCGTTGGACAGAAAGGAATTCCAATATAAATGCTTACCTCATTTTGGAGCTGGTAAAGGTCTGGGACCATCTTCAGTTGACGTTCTAAAATTCTTTGCATAAGCTGAATCTTTTCGTCTGTAATCATATAGTTTGTTTTTAAATGTATTCGAGCATCTTCGGAGGAAATATTTTTTCTGTTCAATTTATGAAGAAGTTTTGTCGGGCGAATTCCTGTTAGAAATCCCCATTTTTGTTGAATACCTGTATATTGTTGGAGTACATCTAAATAAAGATGGGAGACAACATTTTTCAATTGCCTGAAGTACTCTTTTTCATTTAAGAATGCTTGCACTTCCTTATCCATTTGTGAATGAAATGTTTGATGCGTTCCATTTACAAGAAGTGTTGCTTTTCCGGCAATTAGATGCTCTTCTTTTTCTTGTACTAGAAAATCCACTTGAATCGTATAATCGCTTTGATCGTTTATGATTAATTCTGCTTCTTCAAAGAATAGATTTGCAATTAATTGTAGTGGGCGATGATACCGTTCGTCCTGCAAACCATTTATTTTAATACGCAATAGGAGTCACCTTCACTTTTTTTCGTAACTTAAACTTTTATAAGTGTACTGAATATGTACTTTTTGGTCAATAAAAACAAAAGCGGAAGCGCCTTGCACATCGGCGTACGAATTTTGAAGTTTTCGACTGAGATAAAGGAAACACGGCGAGGCATCCCACGAGCCAATGTTGACTTATCGTAGGGAGAAAACGTAGAAATTCGCTAGACGATAGGCGCTGAAGCTAGACGACATCAAAAGCAGAAGCGCCTTGCACATCGGCGTACGAATTTCGTAGGCTTTGTGACTGAGATAATAGAGACGAGAGCAAGGTCCTTCGTTGACTTATCGTAGAGAAAAGACGTAGGGGAGTCACCATTCTAAATGGTTATAGTTTCCAATACAATAAAAAAAGGAAGAAAGATGCCGCTTTTCTCCCCACGTTTCATTCCATTATTTATCAATCATATTCATCTTCTGTAAGAAGCGGATCGGTTGTTGTCTACGAAATAATTCCTTAACGACATAACTAACACCATGATCTTGATTCGATCTTGTCACCCAATCTGCTTGTCGTTTCACTTCATCTGGTGCATTGCCCATCGCTACACCTAAGCCTGCCTTTTTTATGAGTGGAATATCATCCACTCCGGATCCAATCATCACGATTTCATTCATTTGAATCCCAATTTTCTCACATATATTGATTAGTCCGTTTAATTTTGATACTCCTCGAGGAACGATATCAAACTTTAAATTCTCTGTTAAAATGATATCTACCTCATCATACATTCCTTCCATCGCCTTTTTTGCATCCAAAAGATCAGAAGTATTGTCAAAGTTCACTTCTATCTTCGGTGGAGATACTGGATCCTTTTCAATATGGTCGCTTAAAGAATCAACAAAATACTGTGCGTAGAAATTACGACTTGTTCGTTGCCAAATCGTTTTTCCAATTAATGAATCCGGGGATTTCACTTTATTACTGATTGAAAAATCATCATGAACTAATCGAATTTGGCAATAAAATGATTCAAGAAAACGTACTAAGTCAAAGGTAATTTCCTCATTAATTCTTTTAACAAACACAGGTTTATCCACTTGTGATGCTGTAAAAGCCCCCTGATGAGAAATGATGATGCTATCGGCCTTTAATGACTTAGCAATTTTTTTTACGGAATGATAATGACGCGATGAAATTAAACCGATATAAATCCCTTTATTTTGTACATATCTAATGGCTTCTTTTGTCAATTTATGAATTCTGCCATTATCCTGAACAAGCGTTCCATCTATATTGACAGCTAATAGACGATAAACCATAGATGTTCCCCCTTCTTATGGTGTCACCTATTTTACATGTATGAGAAAAAACAAGGAAATAGAACAGAATATTAGAAAACGCAACCTTTCGTGGTGGGAGTCGGAAGTTAAAAAAGAAACACCTTCTGAAAAACGAAGGTGTTTCTTTTTTCTTTATTTTTAACCATTCATTGGTCCATATAATTCTTCAAGAGGCTTCATGATGATTTTATTTAATTCTGCAATTGCCATGCTCATACGCTGTTCTGCTTCCATTAATTGTGAAATTAATGGATGCTGCTGTACTTGTTGTACGGTATTTTGCGCATTTTGTACTTCTTCCTCTGAAATATCTTGACCCATCATTTGTTTTTCTTGCAATTGCATTTGAATATCACGAAATTGAGTAAAGAGCGTTCTTGCTTCCGAGTCTGCATTCACTTGTTCATATAGACTTTTCAACTGTCCGTACTCATTGCTCTTTCTTAACGCTTTCTCTAAATCATAGGCATAATCAAATAAATTTACGCTCATATTCTGACCTCCTAAAAAATAGCTACCATAACATAACTTGCATTTCTTCACTATAACAAATTATGTTAAACAATGCGAATTTATCCCTTTCTCTATTTCTTTTCCTAATGTTGAACTCCGTTATAGAACCATCACTATAATCGATTGTATCCCACCGATGATTCCACCTAGGAGTGCTCCTAAAAATGTTATCATTTTTAGTTCCTTCCGGGATATTTCTAGAACCATTTGTTCTAATCGTTTAACTGAAAAAGATTCGACCTGTTCTTTTACAATTTTCGAAATATGAAGCTTCTCCATAATCGTCTGTACTCGAGAAGCTAAATACGTACCACTTTTGACGACAAGCTTTGGAGTGACTTCCTCCACTATTTTATTTTTATAAGGCATAAGGATTTCTCCTAATGAACGTTGAAATACTTTTTGAACTGGAAGGCGCTGAATAATCCACTCTTTCCCTTTTCTAACGAGTGCTTCTTCAGAAATTTGAGCAAATATCCAATTCCAATCTCTATGACTGAATTCTTCCCATTCCTTTTTCAATAATGAATTTAGAAGTTCCTTCGTCCCATCACTTTTTAGAAATTTAATAATTTCTGGTTGGATCTTGTCGGCAAGTGACGTGTTTCCTAAAAACATTTGCAACATATTTCCAAGCTTTCCACGTCCCATAAAAAATTCATCAATCATTTTTTTTATGAGTTGGTTTCCGTCTTCACTTGAAAAATAATCAACCGCTTTTTGTAAAATATAATCCGTTACATCTGGAATTTTCTCATCCACTTTTTGCTTCCATTCTTTCGGTAATGTGGACCCAAGTGTTTTAGAAGATAATGTTCTTTTTAAGTTATGATATTCACCATCTAACCATTTATCCACCCATTCGATGGTTTTCTGTTCTGGTTCTTGAATTTGAACATATTGCAACCATTCCGCAACTGTTTTTTTGGAAGAGAAAAATCTCGTGATTTCCGCTTGCACTAACTGGGTCATTTCCTTTTGAAACTGTTCATCTTGGAATTTATTTTGGATACTTTCTGGGGTAAGTAGATGGGTTGAAACAATTTTACCTAATTGCTCTGCCAATTCCCCCCTACGCTTTGGAATAAGTCCAGGAGTGAAAGGCATCCGCCATTTTCCTATGTAGAATGCTTTATAAGGGCGAAATAACATTTGAATCGCAATCGAATTTGTCATTCCCCCAATCACAGCACCAACTATGACCATAAATAAAAAAAGAAAAAATGGATCCATGATTATTCTTCACCTTTCCAAACATTTACTACCTTCAAACTTGTCCTTCATACAGAAAAACGCTATAAAGAACATTTCTTTTCACTGAAGCTTTTTCATTCATTTTATTGTACATTCCACAAGAATGGTCATATTTTGCCGAAGAATGTACCATTATATTATAAAACCATCAACAGATGAATAGCAAATCAGAATAATGGTTTTCCTTATCCTAAAATTTTTTTAATAATCTTTATCGAAAAGACTATATTCTTAATAATAAGATATTTAAGACTACGGACCCTAGCTGTTTCTTTCAAAACCATTTAAAATAAATCTAAGGGGTGATCAAATGCTACTTCATTTTCAGTACAAACCTTTGTATAAAGCAAGAGAAATTCCGGGTTGGGGATTTTCGTTTTATTACCAAAATATTCATTACACCGGAACTTATCATGGGAATGGATCGATTGAATGGCAACAGCTCCCTCAAAGTTCTGAAGAAAAGCAATTATTAGAGAGACAAATTCATGAATTAATGCTTTACCATGTTTACGATGGATAGTTTTTCCTATCAATACCCAATGAATAAAACCTCCTTTACAATGAAAAAATGATAGTAAAGGAGGTTTTTCTATTGGGAAAAGATAAAGAATATAATTTTTTACCTGACACGCAATATGAAGGTAGAGGTCAAGCTTATTTAGATATTGATCGCATGATTAACGAAGGAATGTCTGGTGGATCTGTTCATATGAGAGCAGATTCCGTTAACATTGGTGAGATTCATGAACTTGGTGATGAAGATCCCCCAAATATTAATGATTAAAAAAGCGAACCTAAATGGTTCGCTTTTTCCTATAGAAATGGGCCCCGCTCTGTTTATAAGTATATATTTATCGACTTTTGACAAGCATATTCACTGCTTCTTGAATGGCCTCTTCTGTATTTTGCCCCTGTTCATTTGCTTCGCGAATACAACTTTCTAAATTTTTTGCTACGATCAGGCCTAATGCACGGTCTACGGCTGACCTAATAGCAGAAAGTTGGGTCACTACATCTTTGCATTGCTTATCTTCTTCCATCATTTTGATTACTCCGCGAACTTGGCCTTCTAACCTGCTCAATCGATTTTTGATTTCTCGATTATATTTCATGATTGCCACCTCGAATTTATTCATTAACTTTAGTCTATATAATTCCCTTAATGAATGCAATCACCTTTATGCGGATTATTTCTTTGTCATCGATACTTTATAAACTTGAGTTTCTTCACACATCGGGCAATAGAATACATGTTGACATTGATTTTTTCTCGTACTTTCCGGATCCCCATCGACTAGCAACATTTGGCGAAAATCCATATAAGCGTTGTAATCATCGAAGTAATCAAATATTTTCCCTCTGTCAATCATTTTCTCATTACATTGATGACACTCAATATGGATATCATTTAAACCATTGCATAATAAACATATTCCCATCTTTCATCACCACTTATGATTATTTGTATATTTTTATCCTTTCTGTTGAATGATGAATTATGTATGTGTAAATACAGTCATTCAGTGGGAATAATTACCGGCTAAAACATTCGAATAAATGGCTAAAAAAAAACCATAATACTTAGTAACAACACAGCAACACCAAACAGCGACCAATTAAATTACTGGGTTAACCATAGTGGTCACAATACATGTGAGTTGGTGCAATTCCAACTAGCCCAACCATAAAATACACCAAGGAGATGACAGAATATGCCAAACAATAGTGGCGGACGTAACAGTAACGAATTATTAGTAGCAGGAGCACAACAAGCAATTGACCAAATGAAATTTGAAATTGCTCAAGAGTTTGGAGTACAACTTGGAGCAGATTCTACTTCTCGTGCAAACGGATCAGTTGGTGGAGAAATTACGAAACGTCTAGTTTCTATGGCTCAACAACAACTTAATGGCTTCCAAGGTCAATAATTGACACCCTAACAATTTTATATTTAATGGCTAGAGCCCTTGAGATCTCTCAAGGGCTCAATTATTTTTTCTTTATTGTCATGGCAGGCTCCTTGGCACTCGTCCGCCGAACGGATGCTTGGCGCCGCTTGGCAGTCGCCTTCGCTTTTCTATTTCAAATGGACCATTTTTTTGGGGTCGACCCATTGGTTATATTGTTCGTTTGTGAGGTAACCACTTTTTAATGCTGCTTCTTTTAGTGTGGTTCCTTCGTTAAAGGCTTTTTTTGCGATTTCTGCTGCTTTTTCATACCCTATATGGGGATTTAAGGCGGTGACGAGCATTAGTGAATTTTGGACGTGCTCGGCAATTATTTCTTTGTTTGCCTCTAACCCGATCATACATTTCTCATTAAATGATCTTATTCCGTCTGCCAATAAACGGATGGTTTGTAAAACATTATATATAATAACCGGTTTGAATACATTTAATTCAAAATTTCCTTGGCTGGCGGCAAATCCGATGGTCGTGTCATTTCCAATAATTTGGGTTACGATCATCGTCATCGCTTCACTTTGAGTTGGATTTACTTTTCCTGGCATGATCGAGCTACCAGGTTCGTTTGCAGGGATTGCTAACTCGCCAATTCCACTTCTTGGCCCGCTTGCTAACCAGCGTACATCATTTGCAATCTTCATTAAATCTACCGCAAGCGCTTTTAATGCTCCGTGAACGTGAACAATTTCATCATGACTAGTTAAAGCATGAAATTTATTTTCAGATGAGCGGAATGGGTATCCCGTTTGATTTGATAATTGCTCAGCAACCTTCCCACCAAATAGTGGATGAGCATTGATTCCTGTGCCAACAGCTGTACCTCCAATTGCTAAATCAAGAAGATGATCACTTGCTTCCAGAATCATTTTTTTACTTTTTTCAATCATCATTCTCCACCCTGATATTTCCTGACCTAATGTTAAAGGTGTAGCATCTTGAAGGTGAGTTCGCCCAATTTTAATTAAATCCATATATTTTGTTTCTTTTTCTCTTAATGTTTGAACGATTTCATCTATTGATGGTAGGAGTTGCTCTTGTAATTGGGAATAAATCGCTATATGCATAGCTGTTGGAAACGTATCATTTGAACTTTGGGACATATTCACATCATCATTTGGATGTAGACGTTGATCTTTATTCGGAATGAACTCATTTCCTCTTCTGGAAATCACTTCATTCACATTCATATTCGATTGTGTACCACTTCCCGTTTGCCACACAGCGAGTGGAAAATGTTCATTCCATTTTCCTTGGAGAATTTCGTCACAAGCTTGAACAATAGCTGTTTCCTTTTCTTCACTAAGCTTTCCTAATTGGTGATTGACAGTTGCCGTCGCTTTTTTTAATTGTGCAAAAGCATAAATCACTTCCATCGGAATTTTTTCTGTACTTATTTTGAAATTTTCAAGACTTCTTTGTGTTTGTGCCCCCCAATATTTATCTGCAGGAACTTTTATTTCCCCTAAAGTATCTCTTTCCACACGTTCCTTCAAGTGTTAATTCCTCCTTTTGAAATATCCTCTTTATCTTTCATCAAAACAATATGATCCTTCCTTTATTCTTCTTCCCCTTTTTACCATGTATAATGCATCAATTTTTGTTAATAAAGTGAAACTTCATGCAGTATGGGTTTTACTACCCGTCAAAGGAGAAAAATATGAATGTGCAAACGCCTTCTCATCAGCGTTTCCTCAACGAGAACAAAAAGGGGCTGTCCGAAAAGTAGTTTTCTAAGCCTAAATCGGTAAAATGCAAAACCCAAGAATGCTGTCATATCAACATTCTTGGGTTTTTAATTTGGGCAAAATTCATATTAAAATGGACTTTTGAGACATCCCCTTTTGGAAGATTAACATTAGGAAATGGCTAATACTCCTTGTTTCGTTTCTTCATACGTTTTAATTTCTTTTTCTAGTTTTAATGTGACCGCGATTTCGTCCCATCCATTAAGGAGCATTTCCTTCCAATATGGGTCGATATCGAAATTCGCAATTAATCCTTTTCGATCTGTAATGAATTGCTCTTTTAAATCAACAAATAATCGATACCCTGGATCCTCTGCGTTCTGCATGATTTCATTAACTGTCTTTTCCTCTAATTTAATCGCTAAAATTCCATTTTTGACACAGTTATTATAGAAAATATCCGCAAAACTCGGTGCAATGATCACTTTGAATCCGTAATCTAATAATGCCCATGGAGCATGTTCACGAGATGAACCACATCCGAAGTTTTCACCCGCTACTAAAATAGAGGAACTTTCGTATTGCATTTCATTTAATATAAAATCATGTCGTTTCTCACCATTGTCATCAAATCTCCAATGGTAAAATAGAAATTGTCCAAATCCTTGTCTTTCAATTCGTTTTAAAAATTGCTTTGGAATAATTTGATCTGTATCTACATTTACCCGATTAAGAGGGCAAACCGTCCCGTTGAATTTATTAATGGCTTCCATTTATCCTACCCCCTATTGAGTAATTCCAGATAATTTTCGTACATCGGTGAATTTACCCGCTATTGCGGCTGCGGCTGCCATTGGCGGACTGACAAGATGGGTTTTTGCCCCATTTCCTTGCCGGCCTTCAAAATTTCGGTTCGATGTGGAAGCACAACGTTTTCCAGCTGGTACGACATCTTCATTCATCGCTAAGCACATACTACAACCAGATTCTCTCCATTCAAATCCCGCTTCGATAAAGATTTGATCTAATCCTTCTTCTTCGGCAGCTTGTTTCACAGTTTGCGAACCTGGTACAATCAGTGCTTTCACTCGTTTATGAACTTTTCTTCCTTTAACAACTTCAGCTGCAGCCCTTAAATCACTTAATCTAGAATTCGTACAGGAACCAATAAATACATAGTCCACTGGAATATCTTCTATTTTTTTGCCTTCCTCTAGTTCCATATATTCTAATGCCCTTGTGATTGCTTCCTTATCTGCTTCACGCTCAAAGTCATTTGGACTTGGTACAACACCATTAATTCCAGTTCCCATCGATGGATTTGTTCCCCAAGTGACTTGAGGTTCAATTTCAGCACCGTCAATTTCTAGGGTTTTATCATATTCTGCCCCTTCATCCGTCGCCAATGTTTTCCAGTACTCTACTGCCTTTTCAAACTCTACACCTTTAGGAACATGCTTACGTCCCTTCAAATAATTAAATGTCACTTCATCAGGGCTGATTAATCCCGCTCTTGCCCCAGCTTCGATTGACATGTTACATACAGTCATTCGTTCTTCCATGGACAAATGACGAATCGCTTCACCAGTAAATTCCATAATATATCCTGTTCCTGCATTCACTCCGAACTTAGCAATAATCGCTAAAATTAAATCTTTTGCAGTCACACCAAAGCCTAATCTTCCATTTACTTTTATTTGTAATGTTTTCGGTTGTTTTTGCCATATCGTTTGTGTTGCTAATACGTGTTCTACCTCACTCGTTCCAATTCCAAATGCAAGTGCACCAAATGCACCATGAGTAGAAGTATGGCTATCTCCACAAACAATTGTTTTTCCTGGTTGGGTAAGCCCAAGTTCTGGTCCAATTACGTGAACAATTCCTTGGTCTGGGTGATGAATATCAGCTAATTCAATTCCGAATTCCCGGCAGTTTTCTAAAAGTTTTTCCATTTGTGTTTTAGAAACAGGGTCATTGATCATGTGACGATTAATGGTTGGTACATTATGATCCATTGTTGCATACGTCAAATCGGGACGTCGAACTTTCCGATTATGAATGCGTAGTCCTTCAAATGCTTGTGGGGATGTCACTTCATGTATTAAATGAAGATCAATATACATTAAATCTGGTTTTCCTTCTTCTCTATGAACAACATGTTTATCCCAAATTTTTTCGATAATAGTTTTTGGATTCATTCATGTCCCTCCTTTTTTTAAGTTCAGAATAATGTTTCGGACCTTCCCGTAGAGGAAGATCCGAATGATTTTCTATTTCACGGAATATTCAATCAATTTACATGTAAACAGCCATAATAGATGAAATTGCTGAATCTTCTCTTACACGATGAACGACTAAATCAATCATTTTCGTCGTACCTACTACATGGGTTCCTGTGTTCTGAATATCAGGCGTGCGGTAACCTGCATTTAATACTTCATTAATCGCTTGCTCAATCGCTTCAGCTTCCTTGTGCATATTAAATGAGTATTTTAACATCATGGCAGCCGATAAAATCATCGCCATTGGATTTGCTTTATCTTGGCCAGCAATATCTGGAGCTGATCCATGGACTGGTTCGAATAAACCAAATCCATCTGCACGTAAGCTCGCGGATGGTAATAATCCTAATGATCCTGTGATCATTGAAGCTTCATCACTTAAAATATCTCCAAATAGATTTTCGGTTACCATGACATCAAAATCTTTAGGTTGATGAATTAATTTCATTGCTGCTGCATCTACATACATATGCTCTACTTGTACTTCAGGATAGTTCTTCGCTTTCTCTTGAACAATTTCCCTCCACATTCGGCTGGATTCCAATACATTTGCTTTATCAACAGATGTTAATTTTTTATTTCTAACCATTGCTAATTCAAAGCTTTTTTCCACAATGCGCTCAATTTCTTCCCGAGTATAATGAAGGGTATCAATAACTACTTCATTATGCTCTCCTCGACGTTCTGATGGTTTTCCAAAATATAATCCACCTGTTAATTCGCGAACAATCATTACATCAACATCTTCAATAATTTCTCTTTTTAAAGGTGACGATTCAACTAAGCTTTCAAAAGTAATAATCGGTCGAAGATTTGCAAATAATTGTAATTCTTTTCGAATCGCTAATAAACCACGTTCTGGGCGAATATGGGATGGAAGGTGATCCCATTTAGGACCACCGACCGCTCCTAATAATACAGCATCACTACGTTTACAAGCTTCGGTTGTTTCATCTGGTAGGGGTGTATGATGTTGATCAATTGCAGCCCCTCCGATATCGGCAAATTCAATTTCGAATTCATGACCGAAGCGTTCTCCAACAGCCTTTAAAACTGCGACTGCACCCTTAGCTATTTCTCGCCCAATACCATCTCCAGGTAATACCGCAATTTTCTTTTTCATAAGAACCCCTCCATTTAAATTTTACGCGTTTTGCTTTTCTGTTATCTTCCCTAAAGAATGTACTCTATTGACTGCGTTTAAATAAGCTCTAGCAGATGCCTCTAACACATCTTGTGCTGTTCCACGTCCAGTCGTTTCCTTATCTTCAAATCTAACCCGTACATATACATCAGCTAATGCATCTCGACCAGCACCAACGGAATTGATTTTATAGTCTAGAAGCTGGACCGAACCATCTACAATTCTTTCAATCGTATTATAAATAGCTTCAACACTTCCTGAACCTGTTGCCGCCTCTAATACTTGTATTCCATTAGGAAGCGTAACAGCAATCGTTGCCGTTGGAATATTTTCCGTTCCGTATTGAACCTGAATACTGTTTAAAACGTATTTTTCATCTGATTCTGTTTGCTTATCGGTTAAGATCGCAAACAAATCTTCGTCTGTAATTTCTTTCTTTTTATCTGCTAAATCTTTAAATACGACAAATGCTGCATTTAATTTCTCTTCTGACAATTCAAAACCTAATTCATAAGCACGATTTTTAAATGCATGTCGTCCTGAATGTTTTCCTAACACGAGTTTGTTTGACTGCACTCCAACAAGTTCTGGAGTAATAATTTCATATGTCGTTTTTTCTTTTAATACGCCATCTTGATGAATTCCAGATTCATGTGCAAACGCATTTTCGCCAATGACGGCTTTATTTGCTGGGACAATCATTCCAGATAATTTGCTTACTAGATTACTAGTTCGTTTAAATTCGCTCAATTTTAACCGTGATGATGCTTGATAGTAATCGTTGCGAATATGAAGGGCAACTGCCACTTCCTCCAAGGCAACATTTCCGGCACGCTCACCAATTCCATTGATTGTTCCCTCAACTTGTTCTGCCCCATTCTGGATGGCTGCTAAAGTATTAGCTGTAGCCATCCCAAGATCATCATGGCAGTGGGAAGATAATTTAACCCCAGCAATATTTGGAACATTCTCTCTAAGGAATTTAAAGATTGCACCATACTCTGCTGGTGTACTATAACCGACTGTATCTGGAATATTCACAACCGTTGCTCCCGCTTCAATAACTGCTGAAACTATTCTTGCAAGAAAACTTAAATCAGAGCGGCTTGCATCTTCAGCTGAAAATTGTACGATTGGGAACTTCTCTCTTGCATATTTCACCGCATGAACAGCCCGTTCCACTACCTCCTCTGATGTCATTTTCAATTTATATTTCATATGAATAGCTGAAGTCGCAATAAAGACATGTAATCTGGGTTCAGCTGAATCCTTTAACGCTTCCCAAGCAGCATCAATATCTTTTTCATTTGCTCTTGCAAGACCTGTAACGGAACTATTTTTAATGGTATTGGCGATCAATTTGACAGCTTCTAGATCTCCTTTGGAAGCGGCAGGAAAGCCCGCTTCCATCACATCTACGCCTAATCTTTCAAGTTGTTTTGCGATCTCAATTTTTTCAAGAGTATTTAAGTTGACCCCTGCTGATTGTTCACCATCTCTTAACGTCGTGTCAAATATGTCAATTTTTCGCACCAGCTGCCACTTCCTTTTTCGATTGTTTTTTTACAAATGGCATCATTTCACGTAATTTTCTTCCTACAACTTCGATTTGATGTTTATTTTCGCGGTTGTTAATAGCGTTAAATTCTGGACGATTTAGTTGGTTTTCTAACAACCAACCTTTTGCAAATTTCCCTGTTTGAATATCTTCTAAAACTTCTTTCATACGTTGTTTTGTATCAGCATTCACAACACGTGGACCTGAAACGAAGTCACCCCATTGTGCTGTATCGGAAATAGAATAACGCATGTTTTCTAAACCGCCTTCGTACATCAAGTCAACGATTAGTTTTAACTCATGTAAACACTCAAAATAGGCAACTTCTGGTTGGTAACCTGCTTCTACTAATGTTTCAAAACCAGCTTTTACTAATGCTGTTGTTCCTCCACAAAGGACTGCTTGCTCACCGAATAGATCCGTTTCAGTTTCTTCTTGGAAAGATGTTTCTAAAATTCCTGCACGACCTGCACCAATTCCTTTTGCATAAGCAAGTGCTGTATCTTTTGCTTTCCCTGTTACATCTTGGTATACCGCGAATAACGCTGGAACACCGGCTCCTTCTTCATATGTTCTGCGAACTAAATGTCCAGGGCCTTTTGGTGCAACAAGGAAAACATCTACATCACTTGGCGGAACCACTTGGTTGAAATGAACATTAAAACCGTGTGCAAATGCTAAAGCTTTCCCACTTGATAATTCAGGCTCAATTTCGTTTTTGTACACTTGTGGTTGATACTCATCTGGAAGTAAGATCATAATCACATCAGCATCTGCACTTGCTTCACGTACAGATTTTACTTCAAATCCATCTTGCACTGCTTGTGTCCAAGACTTTCCTTGTCGAAGACCAATGACTACTTCATAACCACTATCACGAAGGTTTTGAGCATGAGCATGACCTTGAGAACCATATCCTACGATTGCAACCTTTTTATTTGTTAAAACTGCTTCATTAATATCTCCGTTATAATATACTTTTACCATCTTTTTCATCCTCCAATAGATTTTTTATAAGATTGAAATTTGTTTAAATTCAGTTACTGTTTTTTGTGATCCCCTTGGGAATGCTGTAACACCTGTTCTGGCAATTTCTTTAATGCCATATGGTCGAAGCAAGTCGATAATCGCTTCTACTTTGTTTGAATCACCCGTTACTTGGACGGTGATGCTGTCTTTTGATACATCAATAATCGATGCTCGGAATGGGTCAACCACTCCATTAATTTCAGAACGAGTTTGCGCATTACTTACCACTTTAATAAGGGCTAATTCTCTAGCAACAATCGCCTGGTCAGTGATATCCGTAACTTTTAATACACCAATTTGTTTATTAAGTTGTTTGGTTAACTGTTCCACTTGACGATCATCTTCTACATTGACAACAAATGTCATTTTAGAAATACCCTCAGTTTCAGAATGTCCTACTGAAATACTCTCAATATTAAATTGACGACGTGTGAATAAACTTGTGACTCGATTCAGAACACCACTTTCATTCAAGACCGTTGCAGTTACAATTCTTCTCATGGTCTCACCCCAATCATTTCATGTAGTCCCTTTCCTGGAGCTATCATCGGAAAGACTTTTTCTTTTGGCTTTATGCGAAAGTCGATAACTACAGGAGAGCGGTCATTTAATGTTTCTTTTAAAATACGATTCGCCTCTTCTTCTGTATCCGCTCGGAATCCACGAATTCCATAGGATTCAGCTAATTTGACAAAATCAGGTTGAACCGGCATTAATGACTCGGAGTATCTCTCCTCAAAGAACTTTTCTTGCCATTGTCTAACCATGCCTAAAGCAAAATTATTTAAAATAACTACTTTTACAGGTAAATTTAATTCTGTTAACAAGGCAAGTTCTTGTAATGTCATCTGGAAGCCAGCATCCCCTACAATAGATACAACCGTTGCATCTGGATCAGCTAGTTGAGCACCTATTGCGGCTGGGAATCCAAATCCCATTGTTCCTAGGCCTCCAGATGTGATCCAACGATTTGGTTCAGTAAAGCCATAGTATTGAGCTGCCCACATTTGATGTTGACCTACATCCGTCGATACAATGGCTTTTCCGCTTGTATGTTTATGAACCATTTCAATGAGGCGTTGTGGGGAGATCCCTTCTTCGTCATCAGAAGACCAAAGTGGAAATTCCTGTTGATACTGTTTTAAGTGATTTCTCCATTCACCTGCTTCAGGTGGATTATTACATTCAGCAATCAATCTAGTTAAAGCTTCTTTTGCGTCCCCAACAATTGGAATTTGCGTTTCTATATTTTTCCCAATTTCGGCAGGGTCAATATCGATATGAGCTACCGTTGCCGAAGGAGCAAAATCACTTAATTTCCCTGTTAATCGGTCATCAAAACGTGCGCCAAAATTAATGAGTAGATCACATTCATACATCGCCATATTTGCGGTATATGTTCCATGCATTCCTCCCATTCCTAGAAATAATGAGTGGTTTGCTGGGAAGCTTCCGAGTCCAAGTAAAGTATTCACTACAGGGATTTCAAGTTTTTCAGCGAGTGCTAACAGTTCCTCAGAAGCTTTCGCATGAAGAACACCTGCACCAGCCAATATAATCGGTTGCTTCGCTTCACTGATCACATCCGCTAATTTTTTTATTTGTAAAATATTAGGAACTAAAGTTGGTTGATAACCAGGTAAATCAACTTTAGTATCGAATGAAGGCACGACTCCAACTGTTGAAACATCTTTCGGTATATCTATTAATACAGGTCCAGGTCTCCCAGTTGTGGCGATATGAAATGCCTCTTTCACGATTCTTGGTAGTTCATTCAAGTCTCGGACTTGATAATTATGTTTTGTAATAGGCATTGTCACTCCAATTACATCTGCTTCTTGGAATGCATCTGAACCAATGACATTTGTTGCGACTTGGCCTGTGAAAACAACTAGCGGTAAGGAATCCATCATAGCGTCTGTGATACCTGTTACTAAATTCGTTGCCCCCGGTCCAGATGTAGCAATGACTACCCCTGGTTTCCCTGTCACTCTTGCATACCCCTCAGCAGCATGAATTGCACCTTGTTCATGTCTAGCAAGAATATGACGAATTGGATTTCGATATAAAGCATCATAAATTGGTAACACAGCACCACCTGGATATCCAAACAGAACTTCGACATTTTCTCGTTTTAAAGCTTCGATAAAGATCTCGGCCCCACTCATCTTATTGATCAATGGTTCTGCTTCCGCGTTTACTTTTGCCTTCATTCATACTCCCTCCAAATTTTTTAAATTATGTTAATTTTCAAACGACAAAAGTTGCATTCACTCTCTTTTTGAACTTGCAACCACGCCCCGTCGTTTATAGTGATTTGGCGTTCCCCTAAAACTAAATGACTCGCTTCTTAGAAATAGGCAAATCCTCTATCATGTTGAAATATATAGAAAAAAGCCCATTCCCCCCTACGCCTACTAATCCTGTAAACGCAGGGGTGAAAAGGCCTTTCTTTTCACGGTACCACCCTGATTTATGGTATTTTCACAAATACCACCTTATGAACAATTGAAACAATTGTTCTTTTGATAACGAGTATAGAACTCGACTAATCCTAATAGTTTCCGTTCAGATTAGCACTCAGAGGGGATGTCGTTATAGGGTGTATTACCGGCTCTCAGCACCAACCGGCTCTCTGTGAATACAAGATCCTATACCTTTTGCCTCGTCAACGATTTTTGTTGATTAAATTTTCATGATGCCTCCCGTACTTGCGGAAGTGACTAATTTTGAATATCTTGCTAAATAACCTTTTTTAATTTTTGGTTCTGGTTGAATCCAATTTTTCTTACGTTCTTGTAATTCTTCGTCAGAAATTAAGTGATTAATCGTTCTATTCACTAAATCAATTGATATGATATCTCCATTTTCCACGAATGCGATTGGACCACCTTCTGCCGCTTCAGGAGATATATGGCCGATAGAAATCCCTCGTGATGCCCCTGAAAATCTCCCATCTGTCATGAGAGCGACTTTTTTGTCTAATCCCCTTCCAGCAATTGCGGCTGTTGGAGCTAACATTTCCGGCATCCCTGGACCACCTTTTGGTCCTTCGTAACGAATAACTACAACATGCCCTTCGTGAACAGTACCATCATCGATCCCCTGTTGAGCTGCTTCTTGTGAATCAAATACGATCGCTTCGCCTTTGAATGTCTTAATGGAAGGGTCAACCGCTCCTACCTTGATTACTCCGCCATCAGGAGCAATATTACCATGTAAAATGGATAACCCGCCAACTGGACTATAAGGATTTTCTTTTCGTCTAATTACTTGCTCATTGCTAATCTTAGCGTCTTTCACATTTTCATAGACTGATTTTCCCGTGATTGTAATTCTGTCTTTATGGATGGCTCCATCTACTTCACAAAGTTCTTTAATAATGGCACTAATTCCGCCAGCCTCATGCACATCCTGCATTGTATAATTGGATGCTGGGCTAATTTTCGCTAAATAAGGAACTCGTTTTGCCACCTCATTAATCCTTTTTAGATCGTACTCAATTTCAGCTTCATTCGCAATCGCTAATGTATGAAGGACTGTATTTGTTGAACCACCCATCGCCATATCTAGCGCAAAGGCATCGTCAATCGCATCCTCCGTTATAATATCTCTTGGTTTCAAGCCACTTTCAATCGAATTCATAAGATGATTGACAGCTTCTTTAATTAATTGATGGCGATCTTTGGATGTCGCCACAATCGTTGCATTTCCAGGAGGTGTCATTCCGAGCATTTCCATTAACGAGTTCATTGAATTAGCTGTGAACATTCCTGAACAGGATCCACATGTTGGACAGGCATTAGATTCTATTTCTAGAAGCTCATCTGCTGACATTCTTCCAGATAAATGAGCCCCAACTCCTTCAAATACGGAGACTAATGATAATGGTTTACCTTCTTTCGTCTTTCCACCTTCCATTGGCCCACCTGAGACGAAAACAGAAGGAACATTCGTCCGAACAGCTGACATTAACATTCCGGGTGTTATTTTGTCACAGTTTGGAATATAAAATACTCCATCAAACCAATGAGCATTTATGACCGTCTCTGCAGAGTCAGCAATGAGTTCCCGACTTGGCAATGAATACCTCATTCCAATATGTCCCATCGCAATCCCATCATCTACACCAATCGTATTAAATTCGAAAGGAACTCCTCCTGCTTCTCGTATCGCTTCCTTCACCACTTCTGCAAATTCTTTCAAGTGGACATGACCTGGAATAATGTCTATATATGAGTTACAAACCCCAATAAATGGTTTGTGTAAATCCTCTGTTTTCACACCCGCTGCATAAAGCAAACTTCGGTGTGGGGCACGGTCAATTCCTTTCTTTATCATGTCACTTCGCATCTTGTATCTCCTCCAGAAAATTAACCTGCAATTCGGGCAATTTAAAAAAATTCTTTTTCCGATTCAAAAAACTGGACTGTTATTTAATCTTTTCCAAGCATTTCTTTTAATCTGAAAATTTAAATTATATTGAGGACAATAATACTGCCGATTTTCATTTTGGTCAACACCTTTTTTGTAAATTTTTTGACTATTTTGAGTAGTTTCTCAATTTGCAATCGCTTTCATAGTTGTTCTTATCATCTTTTCACAAGAATAAAAAAGTTTGACCAAAAATCGAATTATGACGAGTCCTAATCCTTTTTTCTTCATGTATTAGAGAATCAACCTTACTTTGATGTGAAGGGTTAATTAGGTTTCGGCGCTTTTTTAAATGGAAAAAGGGAGATGAAAGAGCCTAAAAAACCACCGCTTTGTGCCGAGCACTAAGCGGTGGTTTCATCATTTTAAAAAAGATCATTCCATTTATCTCTCAGTTTATCTTTCCAGTCTTTCTTTTTTTCTACTTTCTTTTTTTCTTTAATCGGCTCTACATCAAATGAAGTATTTCCAGTGTGTGGCAATACTTCCTCCATGATCTCTCTAAAAATAGGGACAGTGCCTTGTGAACTATCGATGGTTAAATATTGTCCCTTTCCTTCAGCTCCTAGCCATACTGTGCCGACAACATCAGGGGTATAGCCAACAAACCACTGATCTCTCGTTCCATTACTTTCCTCTTCTAGCGACTGCGTTGACCCTGTTTTACCTGCAATATCATAACCTTTCATTTTTGTGTTTCTTCCTGTTCCTCTTTCCACCACAGAAAGTAACATAGACGTCATTTGATCTGATACCTCAGGGGTCGTCACCTTTATTTCCTTTGGATTCCATTTGGCTTTCACTTCGCCGTTCGGCCCGATGATTTTACGGATAAAATGGCTTTCAGTTCGCACACCATCATTTGCAAAAGTCGAATAAGCCTCTGCAATATGAACTGGGGCAACCCCTTTATACATTCCACCTAATGCAATACTTAAATTATCATCCTCTTTTACTAACGGGATTCCAAATCGTTCAAGTGCATCAAGCCCTTTATTCAAGCCAATTTCGTCTAATAACCAAACAGCAGGGATATTAAGAGACTTCTCTAACGCTGTATGCATAGGAACTTTTCCACGATATACCCCGTCATAGTTTGTCGGAGCATAATCCCCAAATTCTATTTTTTCATCCGTTAATTTTGATGTTGGCTTATACCCCTCTTCAAGTGCAGGAGTATAAACCACTAATGGCTTAATAGTTGATCCAGGTGATCTTCTTAATTGAGTAGCATAATTAAATCCTCTGAATACATGTTCTCCTCGTCTACCAAGAATCCCTGTTACACCACCTGTTTTTGGGTTTAATAAAACGGCCCCACTTTGAACTTCCTTTCCATCCGCTGTCGTTGGGAAAAGCCATTCTTTCTTATACACTTTCTCTAGACCAGCTTGAATATTTTGGTCCATTTCTGTATAAATTTCATATCCTTTTGTAAGCAGTTCATCCTGTGTTAAACCGTAGCGCTCGATCGCCTCATTAATGACTGAATCAGAATAATGCGCGTATTTCCCTTTAAGTGGATCCCCACTTTTGTCAGATAAGTGTACAGAAGCATTTTTTGCTTGTTCAGCTTCTTCTGCAGAAATAAACCCATATTTATTCATTTGCTGCAAAACTACATTTCGCCGCTGGACAGACTTCTTTAGGTTTTCATATGGATTGATAGAAGAAGGGGCTTTAATAATCCCCGCAATCAACGCAGACTCACTCAAAGTAAGATCTTCAACATCTTTTCCAAAATATTTTTTTGAAGCATTTTGAACACCCCATGCACCTTCGCCAAAATAAATCGTGTTCAAATACATTTCTAGAATTTCTTTTTTCTTATATACCTTTTCTATTTCAATCGCTAAAAATAGTTCTTCAAATTTCCGTTTATATGTTTTTTCTGCTGATAACATCGCATTTTTTGTTAACTGTTGGGTAATCGTACTACCCCCTTGAACTACTCCTCCTGATACAAAGTTTTTGAAAAATGCTCGTCCCATCCCTTTTAAATCAAATCCATTATGTTCAAAAAATCGATGATCTTCAATGGATATTACGGCATTCTGTAGATGTTCTGGCATTTTGTTAATGGGAACACTTTCGGAGCGGTTCACTGATAGCTTACTCGCAACATCTCCATCTTTATCATAAATGATCGTTGATTGAGATAATCCCCTTTTTAATGATTCAACATCTGCTGATTTCATAAAATAGACGATAAATCCCAGTAATAGAAGAAATAATATGGAGATGAATAGAATCAATATTTGTGTAATATGAAACTTTCTCCACGTATTCTTCATAAAGTCTTGGAACATACCCATAACTTAAACTAGTTCCTCCTACTATAAAAAATTGGGGAATAATTCATTTTCCTGTTCACTTCCCTAATCACCCTATTATAATCCATCCGTATAAAAAAACCCCAGATAAAGTCCGGGATTTCTATATTTAGGCATTGTTATGATTGGGTTTTTTCTTTCTTTTTCTCTACCTCGTCCTCTTCGAGTACACCTTTCATGCCTCTTTTAAATTCATGAAGCGTTTGACCAGCCGCTTTTCCTAGTTGAGGAAGTTTTGTAGGTCCAAAAAGCAATAATGCGACAATGATAATGATTGCAACCTCGCCAAAACCTAAATTCATGATGGGCATCTCCTTTTTACTTTATAGTCTTCTTTCTATTTGACCATGGGTTAGAATTCATTTTTCACTTTAGTATATAATAATTTAAAGTAAATGAAAATAAAAATGAAGGGGAAATTCAATCGAATCCACTCCCATCCACTTTTGAAAAGAATCGAGAACAAATGCAGAAGCGCCTGTTCATCGGCGCTGAGGCTGAAGATGGACAATATTTTTAAAGGGGGATCCACAGTTAAATTTTATCCCGCCTTAACGGGCAGTAAAACCTCCACCTCAAAATGATTTGGAAACAAAAAAGATAGGTGGAGGATCACTACCCCTAAAGATCCGATAAGGTCAACTATTCAGTAGGGCATGAAGTTTCTCTCTATATTTTCGAAACGATAAAAAGTGTGTCAACAAATGACACACTTTATTCATCTATTGAATTGAATTTTTCTGCATTTTAATTGCACGTCTTTTCTCCGTTTCAGCAACATATACTGCACATGCTGCATCACCAGAAATATTGATAGCTGTCCGAGTCATATCCAGAATTCGGTCGATCCCTAGAATCAATCCGATTCCCTCTACAGGTAAACCTACACTACTAAGTACCATTGCTAACAAAATTAATCCCACACCCGGGACACCTGCCGTCCCTACACTAGCAAGAACAGCTGTTAGGACGACGGTCGTCAACTCTGCCATCGTTAAATCTTGTGCATATACTTGGGCGATGAAAACAGTAGCAACCCCTTGCATAATGGCCGTTCCATCCATATTAATTGTCGCCCCTAAAGGTTGAACGAACGAACTAATAGATTCAGGGACTTTTAATCTCTTTTGTGCTGTTTCCATTGAAATTGGTAAGGTGGCATTACTACTGGATGTACTGAATCCAACCCCCATTGCGGGCCAGAAATTTTTGAAAAACCATATAGGATTTTTTTTCGCCAAAAATAAAATAGTTCCCCCATACGTAATCAAAGCATGAATAAATAACGCAAGTAATACAACGATCATATAAACACTCATCGCTTTTATCGCGCTCCATCCTTGATTTCCAATGGCAGAGGCAATTAAACCAAATGTTCCATATGGAGCAAATTTCATGACGAGAGAAACGAGGTACATCATGATTTCATTTCCTTGTTCCACAAGGTTTAAAATGCCTTTTGTTTTTTCACCAAGCGCCGTTAAGGCTAGTCCAATAAAAATGGCGAATGTAATAATTTGCAGCATATTCCCTTGTGTCATTGCATCAAGTGGATTTTTAGGTATGATGTTCAGAAGAGTCTCTCCAACAGGTGGTGCTTCTTCTGCACTAAACTCTAAATGACTAGTATCAAAATCCCCTGCTAATCCCGGTTTAATAATAATGGCCAACAAAATACCTAGTGTAATAGCTATAGCAGTTGTAATTAAAAAATACGAAACCGTTTTCAAACCGATTCTTCCTAATTTTTTCGGATCTCCGAGTCCAGCTGCTCCCAATACAATAGAAAGAAATACGATTGGAACTACGAGCATACTGATTAAGTTGAGGAATATTTTACCTAGAGGAGTAAAAAAATACGGATCTACTATTTCAAATGTATTTGACCAGAAAAGATTCATTACTAACCCTACAACTGCACCAGCTAATAATGCAATAATAATCTTGGATGTTAGTTTCATTCGCATTTCCCCTTTTTACATGTTCTTTAATGAAAACAGACACTATAATATCATAAATGATAGTGAATAAAAAAAGCAAAGTAAAATTTCATTTAGGAAAATTACGAAAATTCAAAATTATTTAATGGATGAATTATTTTTGTACTTACTAGCAAGGATGTTCAATCCTTTGATATGATAGAACAAAAAGGTGATGTAAAATGTCTGAAAAGAAGTTTAACGATTTAGACGAAGAGACATTATTCATCGTGTCGCAAACATTCAAGGCATTATCGGATCCGACGCGATTACGCATATTAAATTTACTTCTAACTGGCGAACATTCCGTCAATGATATTGCCGAAAGTCTTTCGCTCTTGCAATCGACCGTTTCTCATCAACTACGTTTCTTAAAGAACTTACGGCTCGTTAAATATCGTCGTGAGGGTACCACTTTTTATTATTCCCATGATGATGAACATGTTATTGATCTTCTTCAACAAGGGATCGAACATGCGAAACATCATTAATGCTCCAAAAGAACGGACAGACAATTAGTCTGTCCGTTCTTCGATTAAAGTTTCCCCCAATCGATTTCATCTTCTTTCATTGGAGCATCCAAGGTTTTTATAAGTCGCTTCAAGTAAGCCCCCCGAACTTCACGCTCATCCCCTTCATACAAACGACAACTAATATGATTTCTTTTTCTACCCTACATTCTTTTAAATTATTTGGTATAATTAGATAGAATACACCAACTATTTACCTAATGACTTAAGACTTATTTGTTCTCTTTCTCTTTTAAAGGCTTAATAATGGAAATCACTTCTAATAGCTACTGATTTCCAATGTGATAGTCCGTGTAAATATTCCTACTATGCCAGAATGAACAGAATACTAGCAAGTATTTGATTAAAATGGTCCTATTTTACCCGATATAGATTCCTATCAAGGAATTGACATTACTTTTTACATCATTATACTGAATCACCATATTGTGTCCAAAGTATTTTCTCTTTTGAAATAGATGACATTATACCCAACATAAACTATTGGTTTTTTTATTTTCTATGTTTAAAATATTCTTAATGGGGTAAATAATGACTCAAACTATAAAGTGAAACTTCATCACTGGGGGGTCTTCATCCCCCACTGAATATTAGTTGAACTTATCGAGCCTTTTAGAGGCATCCTTCACCTATCTTCTTTCTTTCTAAATCATTTTGAGGTGGGGGTTTTACTGCCCGTTAAAGCGGGATAAACGTTTTTATATTCTCATCTCTTGATCATAAATACTTGTTATAAATAGAATGAAGTTGCTATGAAAGTGAGGGGTCTTTATTGATAGGTGAACGCGTAAAAAAGTTAAGACTTGAGAAAAAAATTTCATTATCGGAACTAGCTGAAAAAGCAGGGGTTGCAAAATCATATTTAAGTTCACTGGAACGCAATTTGCAATCCAATCCGTCTATACAATTTCTCGAGAAAATTTCTTCTGCCCTTGATGTTTCCCTCGAATCTATCTTGCATGAGCAAATTAGTAAAGAGAAATTAGATCCTGAGTGGAAGAAACTTGCCCAGGAGGCAATGAGTTCAGGGATATCAAAAGAAGAATTTCGCCAGTTTATTGAGTTTAATAAATGGAAATTGAAAAAACATTAAGGTTCACTAATTACAGTGGCCTTATTTTTTATCCAATTGTTCCCATCCCTCTTTTTCATTTGAAATTGAGATACAAATGAGCACTTAATAAGTCATGGTTCTTTCTTTCCAATAGTAATCATTTCTTTCTATCATTTATCATACATCCCCTACTATGATCCTATCTGTTCTCCTCTAGCGTAAACTGCTAATTATCGTCATCTTCCGGGTTTTTACTTCAGTTAGGTGTAGTATGTCCCTTCTTATGAAGCAGGACCACTTTCATATTTTTTCTTTACATTTGCACATCGTATTATAGGATGAAACTTTTAAAATCCAAAATTCGTATACAAACCGAGAAACTTTAGGAAAGTGAGTGTACTTCATGGAAACGATCGAAAGGTTACAAAATGATTTACTCGAAATAGAAAAATGGGAGAAAGAGCAAAAAAAGGTTTGGTTTTGGGAACGATTAGGACGAATCCCATTCAAGTTGCTCGATAAATTTACCCCGCAATTCATTCAAAATAAAGTGGGTCTCTTATTAGATGAATTAGGGAATTTCATTCAAAATGGTGGCAAATATTTAACTCGGAAAGAAATGATCTTTAAAAAGCTACAAAAAAGGCTTCCGGACCTAATGATTGAACATCTATCAGATATCGAAAACCTTCCTATCGATCTAATGAACGAAGTAAGTGAGGAATTAGAAAAAAACAGAAAGGACTTTGCGACTGTACAAGGGGCAACAACGGGGATTGGCGGGATCTTTACTTTAGCCATTGACATTCCTCTTTTATTAGGTGTCTCCTTGAAAACTTTACAGGAAATCGCTGTCACATATGGATTTGATCCTAATGAAAGGAAAGAACGTATATTTATTGTGAAATGCTTGCAATTCTCAACTGCAGATGTGGTAGGTAAAAAAGCGATTTTAAATGAATTATCCACTTATTATAAGGGTGGGACGCAGCAAAAAGAAATGCTTTCACAATTACAAGGATGGCGTGAAGTTGTATACACATACCGGGATCAATTTGGATGGAAAAAATTATTACAAATGGTTCCAATAGCTGGAATGATTTTTGGAGCATTCACAAATCGCGCTATGATTCAAGACCTATCTGAGGCAGGAATTATGCTTTATCGGAAACGTAGAATTATGAAAAGACTGAAGGAGCTTCAAACATCATAATGACTAATGCTATAGAAAATCTTTTACGGACAGACCATTTCTAAAATCGTTATTCCAGAAAAATATCGGTCCCCCACTCGCTAATATACACTAGTTTGAAGAGGGACCGGTACCTCATTTTTCAATATTACAAGTATTTTCTCTGAACGCTTTTTCCATTATAAGTAAACAACATGGACCGCTCTTCAACAAATGTCTCCAAATGTACGTTTCTTCCCCAAAGCTGATAAACATAAGGAAGCACTTTCTCTAAATATTTAAGATCTAATTCGACGCCCTCATACCAATGCTTTAAATATAATTCACCATTTCTCAAATAATCTCCATCATTTACTGTAATATACGGAAATCCGCCATTCACTCTCATGCCAACTAATTGATCCCGCACTTCTTTCCAGTCTTTATCGACAATTTTGTAATCCCGGCCTTGTTTTTGGAATAAATACATATCTTCCCTTGTCACAAGATCTTTCGTTAAATAATTGCGTAAAAAGGAAATATCTGATTCAATTTCCCTCACTTCAAACATTTTTTCACGTCCTGATCCTGGTTTCACCCCTCGTTTGATCATTTCCTCTGTTGGGTTATTATATCGTTCCTCAATATCTTCAAATATTTTAACCCCTAAATAATATGGATTAATACTTGTACGTGATGGTTGAACAACCCCTGCATTTAATTTAGCAAATTCTATCGCTTCTCCCGAAGATAAATTTAATTCACGGATAATTCGTTGATGCCAATATGATGCCCAGCCCTCGTTCATAATTTTCGTCTCAAGTTGGGGCCAAAAGTATAACATTTCTTCACGAATCATCGTCATAATATCGCGCTGCCAATCTTCCAGTTCCCGACTGTATTGTTCAATAAATAATACGATATCTTTTTCAGGATGAGGAGGAAATTTTCTTACTTTCTTACGAGGTTGTGGGGTTGTGTCCTTTTCCTTATCTAAGTTCCAAAGGTCATCATATGGAGTTGGGGCTGGCTTTACCTCTTCTTCCCATTGTTCAATATCATCATCTGTCCAAGATAGCTTCGATCTCATCAATGAAGGGTCAATATGTTCTTCAATCGCCAATACTGCATCAATAAACGATTCGACTTCTTGCTTTCCGTACTGAATTTCATATTCCCGTATTCTCTCGGCGGTGGCAGCCATGCTTTCTACCATGTCACGTTTTGTATTTTGAAAACGGACATTATTTTTAAAGAAATCGCAATGCGCCAATACATGGGCAACGATTAATTTATTTTGAATTAATGAATTGGTATTTAAAAGAAAGGCATAACATGGATTCGAATTAATCACTAATTCATATATTTTACTTAATCCAAGGTCATAATGAATCTTCATTTTAAAAAACTGTTTCCCAAAGCTCCAGTGAGAAAACCTTGTAGGCATCCCATAAGCGCCGAATGTGTATATAATTTCTGCTGGACATATTTCATACCGCATCGGGTAAAAATCAAGCCCAAATCCAGAGGCAATTTCGGTAATCTCTTCTATAGCATGGTGCAAAGCTTTCCGGTCCTCTTGTTTCATTCGCTCTCCCCCTTTTTTCTCATATCATAATGTATGATTTAAAAAGAGAAATCATGAGGGGCGAATAGAATGGCCTAAAAATATATTCTATGAAATCATTCTTTAAGGGAGATGGCCTCTCTTGCCAGTAAAAAACCTATAAATCGTATTCTTTTCCATTCTTCCTTTAAGCATGTAAGCGGTGGAGTGGTTTCTTCAACAAGTGGACACATTTCGATTGTAAAGGCAGGTATCTTTCTCGTGGTAATGATCCAATCTGTTAACCCTCCACCCCGTGCATATTTAACAGGACTGCTTAGTGAATACGCAGTTAGTTCCGATAATTTTTGGGCTATATCATAATCCCTTTGTGTATTTTCTCCATTTTTATAATGCCAAAAAATTTCTTGACCTGAAGTGTGGAAGGACACCACAATTTTTGGATCAATCCTTGAAATAAATAGGGTTAAATGCTGCACTTCTTTTGCTTCTAATGGCCTCTTCCCTTTATAAAATTGATAAAATGGTTGATTAACATCACTTTTTTGTTTTGACCATCCAGCGGGATATTGCCGATTTAAATCCACTCCTACACCATTCGCCTTCCATTTTCTAAAATCTAAAGAAGCTAAATTCATTTCAAAAATGGAGGTCCTCTGCTGTTTCGGAACAGACGATAACCCCTGTTGAGCAATCATCACACCATCAGGGTTTAACATCGGTACAAACCAGATCGCTACTTCATCAAATAATTCTCTTGATGACATTCCCTTATACTTCTGACCATTGCGGTAAAATAAACTATACTCCTCCATCATTTTCATCAAGCTATTTGTTGTAAGCCATTCCCTCCCATGATGCGAGCCGACGAATAAAATGTTTTCCTTGCCTTTTCCCAATTTAACCGCCCAAATTTCCCTGCCAAAATGACTCTGTCCAATGGATTGAATTTCAAGAGGATATGTTTTTTGCAGATAGGATAAATCAGTCGTAAGCTGGTCATACGAATAGACACTCTGTGTTTGGATGAAATTTGCCATACTCTTATCTGGATTTAAACTCATAAGGAATAGAATGATCATACAGATTGCCTTTCTTTTCATGACTTCCTCCTTATTCATTCTTGACTTGAATTACTGTTTGACAAGATGCCCAACATTTACAGCGGAAGTTTTAGAAGAATACAGCCAAAATATAAACAACTCCTTTTAAAGGAGGGAAACCACTTGGACAAAATGGATTATGATCGTGCACTTTACTATACACATCGATCTGAATGGGATAATCTTCTGATCTTGATGGTACGAACACATGATGATTTTTTATCAAAAAAAATCGAGCATTTTTTACACATGTATCACTTTTCTCATGATTATTCTGCCATCGAGCAACATTTATATGCATTGCTTCACTATCTCGAACATGCGAATACAACCTATAGTATTCATCCACCTGAAGAAGAGGAATTTCTTTACTCATAATAATGGCTGGGCTACGAGCTTTTAATAAGAATTCCACCAATCAAAAAACTCCCTGGGATTCTCAGGGAGTTTTTCTTTAACCTTTACATTATGGAATTGGATGAATGAAGAAACTTACGAAGCCGATTGTTTTCCGTTTGGAAAATTCCCTCTGAACTATCAACTACTATGACATCGGCCCCTTTTTCTGCCAGTTGTTTAGCAATTTCCTTTTTCCTCGGGAAGCTCCCGTTACAATGGCTATTTGACTTTTCAGCACTCCACTCTTTCTTTCGATGCATTTCTTGTTGTATCGGTTTTCTTATTGATCCATTTCCAATATATGATGGATGTTTTCCATGAAGCTTTCTTTTAATTGCGTGATTTTTTCTTCGCTATGTTCTAGACTTTCCCCAATAATACCAAAGTAAAACTTCATTTTAGGTTCAGTTCCAGAAGGACGAATACATACCCATGAACCATCTTCAAGAAAATATTTTAATACATTCGATTTTGGTAAGGATAAAACTTCCTTCGCGCCTTCGGTTACATTTGTTTTTTCACCGGTTAGGTAATCTTCTATCATTTTCACTTTTACATGATGAATCTCTTTAGGGGGTGTTTTTCTTAAGCTTGAAAGAATCGTTTGAATTTGCTTTGTCCCTTCTAATCCTTTTAATGTTAAGGAAACAAGGCCCTCACGATAATAACCAAATTTTTCATATACATCTTGTAAAGCATCATAAAGAGACTTTCCTTGTTTCTTGTAAAAGGCACAGGCTTCAACGATCAAAATCGCCGCTTGTACAGCATCTTTATCACGTGCAAAATCAGCTATTAAATATCCATAGCTTTCCTCATATCCAAATAAAAATTGATATTCACCTGATTGACGATATTGCTCAATCTTTTCCCCAATAAATTTAAACCCTGTTAGCACATCTTCTGTTGAAATACCGTAGGATTCTGCTACTTTTCTTCCGAGTTCCGATGTAACAATCGTTTTGAAAACTCGTCCATTTTCAGGAAGTTGGCCTTTTTCTTGTTTTCTTGCTAATAGGTAATGAAGGAGAAGAACTCCTATTTGATTTCCAGTTAGCAATGTATATTCTCCCATTGCATTTTTCACTGCAATTCCAAGTCTGTCTGCATCTGGATCGGTAGCCAGTAGTATATCCGCATCATGATTTTTGCCGTATTGAACGGCTAATTCAAAAGCGGCTTTTTCCTCAGGATTCGGATAGACAACTGTTGAAAAATTAGGATCTGGTTTTTCCTGCTCCTTTACAACGATCACCTTCTCATATCCCAGTGCCTTTAACGCTTTACGAACTGGCCAATTTCCAGTCCCATGTAATGGCGAATAGACAATTTTCACATCTACTTCTTTTGATAATTGCGGTTTTTCAGAGATGCTCACAATTTTCTTTAGATAAGTTTGATCAATTTCTTCTCCGATCATTTGGATCAACCCAGCACTTCTTAAATGATCTTCTTCTTTCACATGAATTTCTAGTTCATTTTCAATTTCATTCACTTTCGATATAACGAGATCGGCAATCTTAGGTGGCAACTGCGCCCCGTCTTCCCCGTATACTTTATACCCGTTATATTCTGCAGGGTTATGGCTTGCAGTAATGACAATTCCTGCAAAAGCATGTAAGTATCTTAAGGCAAAAGACAATTCGGGAGTTGGTCGAAGTTCATTGAATACATAAGTTTGAATCCCCTCTGTTGCTAATGTTCTGGCGGCTTCCATCGCAAATTGTGGTGACTTATGTCGGGAATCATAGGCGATCACAACTCCACGTCTTTTCGCTTCTTCCCCGAACCCGGCAATATAATTGGCTAATCCTTTGGATGCTTTTCGAATCGTATATAGATTAATCCGATTGATTCCGGCACCAATTTCCCCTCTCATTCCACCAGTCCCAAATTCTAGATTTTTCAAAAAAGCTTCTTCCAAATCCTGCTCTTTCATAGTTGAAAGTAATTTCCTCATTTCAGGATCTAAATCTTTACACTCATTCCAACGAGTATATGCTTTTTTCCAAGACAATGGTCATTCCTCCTAGCTTTTCCTCTCGTTTATTTCGATATCATTCGTAAAAATATGTATGTAAAACGAACATTATGTAGTGAATCCAGTTTACCATATAATGAATAGTTCTATCAGCGAAACCTCTCATTAAAAAAATAATATATCACTTAAACGTTCAAACATTTACTTATAAAAAAACATTATAATTTGAGGAGAAAATGGAATTTGCGGGGAAGCGTATGAAAAACAAAAAGAAAAACTAAATAAACACAAAAAACTCCCCTTAGGAAAGAATCCGAGGGAGTTTTTCTTCAGATTGGATTTATTATACGAGGAGTTCATTGGCCGCTTTCGTAAACATACTCAACTCTTCTATATCAACCTTCTTTGATGAAAATTGCTGAATGGAAAACGGAAAGAAAAGGCCAAAATATTGTAATGTATCTACGTTTTTATTAAATATTTCTTCGTAGTAAGAGGAAACACGCTTATTTTTTTTATTTTCTAAAATAGATATAATCGTTTGTAAGCTTGTGATAACTTGATAAGCTTCACTCAATGTTCCAAAGTATTCAAAATGTCGAGTTGTTGTATGTAATACTTGAAGCTCATGAAAGTATTGGATTTCTTCGTTATTAAAAAAACGAGGAAACACTTCACTATATATTTGTTCGATAAGCTCTTGAATTATTTCTTCTTGCTCATGAGTTGAAGCAAATATTACTTTCACTTGGAAGACCACCTTTTTTCCTACAGTAAGCATTGTTTGTAACTAGGATAACATACGAAGATAAAGAGTGCGTGTGGTAATTATCGCCATCATGAAGGAGATGTGAGATCGTTCATTATGATAAAAACATTAAGAAAAAAACATTTATTTGAAGTCATTTGCCCATCACATTGGGAAGGTGAAACATTGGAGGACGTATTAAAAACGAGGTGGAAAGTTCCAAAAAAATGGATGCATGAATGGCGTATGAAAAAATCCGTGATGCTCAATGATAAAGTCGTTCACTGGAGGACTAAGTTAGTCAAAGGGGATCGCATTCAGTTGCCATTATTTCAAGAAACCCCTTTTGAATTTCAACCTTATAAGCGGGAAGTTGAAATATTATATGAAGATGAACATATGTTAATCGCCAATAAACCTGCAGGAATGAAAACTCACCCAAATGATCAAAGAGATCGACAAACTTTATTACAGGCTGTTATTTTTCATTTACAGAAAAAAGGGGAACATTGCTTTATCCGGCATGTCCATCGTTTAGATGAGAATACTTCGGGAGCCGTCTTGTTCGCGAAACATCCCTTAGCTTATTCGCTCCTTTCTTCCATGTTAGAGAAACGCGATATCAAAAGAACCTATTGGGCGATTGTACATGGCCCATTCAAAAAAACTCACGGAATGATTGAAGAGCCTATTGGACGGGATCGCCATCACCCAACTAGGAGACGTGTATCGAAGACAGGACAGAAGGCCATTACTCATTATAGAGTCATTAAAACAGATTCTATAAAGAATTTATCTCTTTTAGAATGTACCCTTGATACGGGGAGAACCCATCAAATTCGGGTTCATTTAAGCTATATCCACCATCCACTTGCTGGGGATCAATTATACGGAGGAAAACCAATCTTTCCAAGACCAGCACTACATGCTCGCAAAATTGAATGGTTTCATCCCTTTACAGAAAAAAATATGAAATGTCAGGCTCCATTTCTCGATGAAATATTTTCTGAATTTCAGAAATAGAGGAAGTGGATGAAAAAAGACCAGTCACCTTTTTAGTGCGGTGAACTGGTCTTTTTTTGAATTATTGTTGTCCCTTTTTAATCCAACTAGCAATTTGTACGGTTCTTTTCGCTTGATGTTTTACAGCACCTTCAGCATCATTAACGATTTTACCATCTTGGCTAACAGTCACACTTGTTCCATATGGGTTACCCCCTGCAGCGTAAATGGAAGGATCTGTATAACCAGGGTTCGCAATAATCGCACCCCAATGCATCATCGTTGTATAGAAAGATTGTAATGTTTGTTCTTGACCACCATTTGGATTTCCCGCTGACACCATCGCACTAACTACTTTGTTTGTCAGCTTCCCTTGTGACCAAAGACCACCCGTTGTATCAATAAATTGTTTTAATTGAGATGGAACATTTCCAAATCTTGTTGGCATACTGAAAATATATGCATCTGCCCAGTCTAAATCTTCTAAAGTAACGGTAGGGACCTCTTTTGTTTCTTCATAATGCTTTTTCCAGGCTGGGTTACTTTCAATGGCTGCCATTGGTGCAAGTTCTTCTACTTTTAAAACACGGACATCTGCACCAGCCTCTTTCGCGGAAGCTTCAGCCCATTTTGCCATTTGGTAGTTCGTACCTGTTGAACTATAATAAATAATCGCTAATTTTACATCGTTTGACATAAAAATACTCTCCTTTAAATTTGTTTTCTTAAAACATGATACCCATCAAAGAATAAACTTACTCGAAAGGTTTTTATATCTCGAATTTGAGATATATGATTTCAAAAAAATATATCTCGAACTCAAGATAATCATATTCATACTTTCATCATTTGTCAATAAAATTGATTTTCATCCTCATTTCCTGTCTTTAAAGAAAGATAGTCCCGTATACGTATACCGTTTCCTAGGTTACGGGACATCTATTGCCCCCTTCTAAAGGTTGAAATAATCAGGGTCTTTTCCAAACCGTTGATCTTTATTTAATGAATGGATCACTTCCACATCGGTAGCTTGTAATTCAAAATCAAATAATTGGGCATTTTCCTTAATTCGATTTGCATGAACTGATTTCGGAATGATCACCACATTATTTTGAAGATGCCATCTTAAAATAATTTGTGCAGTCGTCTTTCCATATTTTTTACCCATCTCTGCTAACACTGGGTCTTCTAATATTCTTCCCCGTGCAATCGGTGACCAGGCCTCTACGGCAATTTGGTGCTGTTTGCAAAACTCACGTAATGGTTTCTGACTTAAATATGGATGAAGCTCTACTTGATTGATGACTGGTTTCTCATTGCTTGTTGACATTAAGTCTTCAAGGTGATGAATTTGAAAGTTACTTACCCCTATAGCTTTCACAACCCCCTCACGATATAATCTTTCAAGTGCTTTCCATGTCTCCTTGTATTTTACTTTTATTGGCCAATGAATTAAATATAAATCTATGTAATCTTGTTTTAATTCATTCAAAGAATGCTCAAAAGCCCGCAAAGTGGAATCATATCCTTGATCACTATTCCAAACTTTTGATGTAATAAAAATTTCCTCGCGTGGAATCCCTAACTCTGCCACTGCCTTTCCGACACAATCTTCATTTTGATAAAACTGTGCTGTATCAATGGACCGATAACCAGTTTCAAGCGCGGTTTTAACTGCTCCAACGGCCTCTTCCTTATCCTCCATTTTATAAACTCCCAAACCGACATAAGGAATTTTCACACCATTATGCAGTTCATATCGATCTTGTAAATGTCCGACCACCTTCTATTTCCTCCTTTTCTAACTAGTGATTTAAAGAGATCATTTTCTTTATTCTATCGACTTTCTAACAGAAAAGCGAATGAACAGACTCATTAGATCAATACTAACAAATGCGGAAGCGACTCGTTCATCGTCGTACGGATTTCGTAGTCTTTGACTGAGATAAAGGAAACACAGCGAGGGGATTTTGCGAGCTGATGTTGACTTATCGTAGGGAAAAGACGGAGAAATACGCTAGACGATAGGCGCTGGAGCTGGACGATCAAATGCGGAAGCGCCTTGTTCATCGTCGTACGGATTTCGCAGTCTTTGACTGAGATAAAGGAAACACAGCGAGGGGATTTTGCGAGCTGATGTTGACTTATCGTAGGGAAAAGACGGAGAAATACGCTAGACGAT
>NZ_JAUSUC010000009.1 GCF_030813365.1 Oikeobacillus pervagus | reverse complement strand
GTCATCATAAGAATCCTTTCTTTTGGTTGTTTCTTGGTCGTTATAACCTTAGCAGAAAAGGATTCTTTTTTCATCTAATAAGTGAAAAAGAGAATCCCACTGAAAAGCCGGTAAGTCAGCATTTCAGTGGAATTTTGTATTTGTCGGTGAATAATCTAGGTATAAAAAGCTCTTTGTGTCAAAAGTGACAAACTCTTGACAATGTTTTTTTTCAGCTATAAAATTAATAATGTATATTTTTAATTTTTTCACTAGAAAATGGCAAGCCGAGCGCTGTATATTGAAATTTGGAAACAATGTCCAGCCGACATGTTTGAAACATGACTAAAGTTCATAGCAAGAGGAGGTGAAACGATGGAACCCATTACAATCATCTCCATTTTGCTTGGCCTAATCGTCGGTGTAGTTGTTGGCTATTTTATTCGAAGATCCATTGCGGAGGCAAAGATTACAGGAGCAAAAGGTGCAGCTGAACAAATAATTGATGATGCGAAGCGCGAGGCAGAAGCACTGAAGAAAGAAGCCCTGTTAGAAGCAAAGGATGAAATTCATAAACTTCGTACAGAAACGGAAAAAGAACTTCGTGAACGAAGAAACGAATTGCAAAAACAAGAAAATCGTTTAATGCAAAAAGAAGAGAACCTCGATCGAAAAGATGAAACATTGGATAAACGTGAGTTCACGTTAGAAAAGAAAGAGGAGTCTCTGAACAAAAGACAACAACATATTGAAGAGATGGAAAGCAAAGTGGACGAGATGGTACGATCGCAACAAGCTGAACTAGAACGCATCTCCAGTCTCACTCGCGATGAGGCTCGTTCAATTATATTAGAACGTGTCGAAAAAGAATTAGCTCACGATATTGCTCTAATGATAAAAGAACAAGAAAATCGTGCAAAGGAAGAAGCTGACAAGAAAGCGAAAGAAGTTCTTTCCCTTGCGATACAACGTTGTGCTGCTGATCATGTAGCAGAGACGACTGTATCTGTCGTAAACCTTCCAAATGATGAGATGAAAGGTAGAATTATTGGACGTGAGGGTAGAAATATCCGAACACTTGAGACCCTCACAGGAATCGATCTCATTATCGATGATACACCTGAAGCGGTTATTCTTTCGGGGTTTGATCCGATTCGTCGTGAAACAGCGCGTATTGCTTTAGAAAAATTAGTCCAAGATGGACGTATTCACCCTGCTCGCATTGAGGAAATGGTTGATAAAGCGAGAAGAGAAGTGGATGAACATATTCGGGAGATTGGAGAACAGACAACATTTGAAGTAGGTGTACATGGACTCCATCCTGATTTAATAAAAATATTAGGACGTTTAAAATTCCGGACAAGTTATGGTCAAAACGTTTTAAAACATTCCATGGAAGTCGCGTTTTTAACAGGATTACTTGCGGCCGAACTTGGAGAAGACGAAACGCTTGCTAGACGTGCTGGTTTGTTGCACGATATAGGAAAAGCGATTGATCATGAAGTAGAAGGAAGCCATGTTGAAATTGGTGTGGAACTTGCAACGAAATATAAAGAACATCCAGTTGTGATCAACAGTATCGCTTCCCATCATGGTGACACAGAACCAACTTCTATTATTGCAATTTTAGTTGCGGCAGCTGATGCTTTATCAGCAGCAAGACCAGGTGCGCGTAGTGAAACGCTAGAAAATTACATTCGACGTTTAGAGAAACTCGAGGAAATCTCCGAGTCATATGAGGGCGTTGAAAAATCATTTGCGATTCAAGCGGGCCGTGAAATTCGAATCATCGTAAAACCTGAGCAAATAGATGATTTAGAAGCACATCGATTAGCGAGGGATATACGGAAACGAATTGAGGGAGAACTTGATTATCCTGGTCATATTAAAGTGACCGTCATTCGGGAAACAAGAGCTGTTGAATATGCGAAATAAAGCGGTGTGAGTCTCACACCGCTTTTATTTGCACATGAGCAGATCTATTATAACTCTGAATTTTTTGTTTCTATGTTGATTTGATATACTACCATTACATTTTGAATGAAACTAGAAAGGGTTTTTTCATGAAAATACTATTTATTGGCGACGTCGTAGGTTCATTAGGAAGGGAAATGGTATCCGAATATCTACCTAAATTAAAAAAACAATACCAACCTGATGTAACCATAGTAAATGGAGAAAATGCAGCGGCAGGTCGCGGAATCACGGAAAAAATATACCGACAGTTTTTACAAGACGGTGCGAATATTGTGACATTAGGAAATCATGCGTGGGATAATCGAGAGATCTTTGAGTTTATCGACAAAGCAAAATTTTTAGTGCGACCAGCCAATTTTCCGGAAGGTACACCTGGTGCCGGAATGATCATGACAAAAGTGATGGGATACGAAATTGCTGTCATTAATGTACAAGGGCGCACGTTTATGCCTCCATTAGATTGTCCTTTTGAAACAGTAAAACAATTAGTAGAAAAAGCACGGGAACATACTCCATATATTTTTGTTGATTTTCATGCAGAAGCAACGAGTGAAAAGCAGGCGATGGGCTGGTTTTTGGATGGGAAAGTGTCAGCAGTTGTTGGGACACATACACATGTCCAAACTGCAGATCAAAGAATTTTGCCAAATGGAACCGCCTACTTAACAGACGTTGGAATGACTGGCCCTTATGACGGGATTCTTGGGATGGCTCGTGAAGGTGTATTGAAGAAATTTTTGACCAGTTTGCCAGTTCGATTTGAAGTCCCCAAATCCGGTAGAAAAATACTAAGTGGCTGCTTGGTTGAATTACAAAATAAAACGGGGAAAGCAGTGAAAATTGACCGAATTTTAATTTCGGAAGATTCCCCGTTTATCGCAGAGTAGATTTAGGGTATAAAGAATTCCCCTCAAATAAGTCGAATTAGTGCATTTTTCTTGCCGAGTCGGAATATTCCCTTAAATGAGTGAATATAGTAGCAGTGGAATCATTTATACCGGATGTAGCAACTCGGGCATTTGGTATTTGGGAATTGACAAGGGGGAACAGGGAATGGAAATATTAAAAGTTTCAGCAAAATCTAATCCGAATTCTGTAGCTGGAGCACTAGCCGGTGTTCTTCGAGAACGAGGTGCCGCAGAAATTCAAGCAATAGGCGCAGGAGCATTGAATCAAGCAGTGAAAGCCGTTGCGATAGCCCGTGGTTTCGTTGCACCGAGTGGTGTCGATTTAATTTGTATTCCAGCATTTACAGATATTCAAATTGAGGGAGAAGAACGAACGGCGATTAAATTAATTGTCGAGCCGAGATGATGAAAAGCTGTTTTTCGATGTACAAGACATCGAGAAACAGCTTTTTTTCTTTACTCCTCCCGACGATAAGTCAACATCAGCTCGTGGAGAACCTCGCTATTGTTTCCTTTATCTCAGTCGCAGACTCCGAAATTCGTACGCGGATGATCAAGGCGCTTCCGTTTTTGTTCGACCAATAAAGCTTAACTTGTCATAATATTAAAAAACCTTTTGCAAAATAATGAAGGAAAGGTTAAAATAGAAATACAATTAATTCAATGAATTTACTTGGGTTTAAATCAGGTTGTTATGTAAAAGAAACAAACTTTCTATTGAAATATCTTCGCGCTTAGGGCTAGAATCACGTCAATTCACTTTCTGCAAGGGGGAATATGTCATGATTTTTGATGCGCATTGTGATGTTCTTTACCAACTTCAATTAGACGCAATAAAGAATTTCCAATCAGAGTCAGATCTTCATGTTACATATGAACAGCTGAACAAGGTTGGGGGAAAAGTTCAATGTTTTGCGATCTATCTGCCATCAGATACAACACCGAACGACCGCTTTCAAACGGCCTTAGAGGAATTGGATTTATTTTTTGAAAAAGTCATTAAACCGAACCCTAAGATGAAACTAATTAAATCGAGAAAAGATCTCCTCGGTTTAGAAGCTTCGGAGATAGGGGCGGTACTTACTCTTGAAGGCTGTGAAGCGATTGAAGAGGATCTGATCAAACTAAGAACGTTGTATCATTTAGGTGTCCGTTCTTTCGGTTTGACTTGGAATAATGCCAATGCTTTAGCTGATGGAGCGGGCGAAAAACGCGCAGCTGGTCTTACAAATTTTGGGAAAAAGGTTGTCCATGAGCTAAATGATCTCCATGTATGGACAGATGTATCCCATTTATCAGAAAAAGCGTTCTGGGATGTGATAGAAATTGCAGATTTCCCCATTGCTTCACATTCAAATAGTTATAAGCTTTGCCCACACCCGAGAAATTTAAAGGACCAACAAATTAAAGCTTTAATCGAAAAAAATGGAGTTATTGGGATTACCTTTGTCCCGCATTTTTTACAAAAGGATGGAAAGGCCGTATTGGAAGATGTTGTGCAGCATTTAGATTATATATGTTCTCTTGGTGGAGAGAATCATGTTGGGTTTGGGTCTGATTTCGATGGGATTGATGAAACGATTCCAACATTATCTCGGTATCAGGATTATGAGAACTTGATAGACAAATTACACAAATATTATACAGACAAGCAAGTAAGAAAATTTTTATACGATAATTTTGTTAACCATTTCCCCTTGTAGAAGAGAAGTGGATAGATTCCTATAATTGGGATGATGTGGAAGTCCTGATAAGGGAAGCTCAAAAACGTTCCTATCTTTTCAAAACAAGATAGGATCCAATGGAATGTTTGTCTCAAAGTCATAACTTACTAGTTTTAGCAGGCTTTTTTGTTTTGATTTACTAGGAAAAGTGATACACTTATGGAGGAACTAAGTGAAGTATCGAACGTATTGAAGGGGTGTTCATTAATGATAGATCAACTTTCATGGAAAGTCGGCGGCCAACAAGGTGAAGGGATTGAAAGTACTGGAGAAATCTTCTCTATGGCTTTGAATCGTCTTGGATACTACCTGTACGGATATCGCCATTTTTCTTCTCGTATAAAAGGTGGACATACGAATAATAAAATTCGTGTTAGCACAAAACAAGTCCGTGCTGTTTCGGATGATTTAGATATATTAGTTGCTTTTGACCAAGAAACGATTGATGTAAACTACCATGAATTACATGAACGTGGATTGATCATTGCAGATGCGAAGTTTAACCCGGTAAAACCGGAAGATACAAAGGCTACTCTGTTTATTGTTCCATTTACGGAAATTGCGAAAGAACTCGGCACATCTTTAATGAAAAACATGGTGGCGATTGGAGCGACTTGTGCCGTTTTAAATATTGAAGTAAATGTATTCCAAGCGGTCGTAAATGAAATTTTTGGCCGAAAAGGGGAATCCGTTGTTCAAAAAAATATGGAAGCAATTCAACAAGGCTTCGATTATATGAAGAATGAATTAGGCGATCAAGTGGGTGCGATGGAACTTGAAAAGGCTGATGGCAAACACCGTATGTTTATGATTGGGAATGATGCGATTGCACTTGGCGCTTTAGCAGGTGGTGTTCGGATTATGGCTGCTTATCCTATCACACCAGCTTCAGAAATTATGGAGTATTTGATTCAAAAACTTCCGCAAGTTGGTGGAACAGTCATTCAAACAGAAGATGAGATTGCTGCAGCCACTATGGCGATTGGGTCAAACTATGGTGGGGTACGTGCATTCACGGCTTCAGCAGGTCCAGGTTTATCATTAATGATGGAAGCGATTGGACTCGCAGGAATGACGGAAACCCCATTGGTGATCGTGGATACACAACGTGGGGGTCCATCAACAGGCTTACCAACAAAACAAGAACAATCTGATCTAATGGCGATGATCTATGGTACACATGGAGAAATTCCTAAAATTGTCATGGCTCCGAGCACGGTGGAAGAGGCATTCTATGATACAATTGAGGCATTTAATCTAGCTGAACAATATCAGTGTCCAGTCATTCTATTATCCGATTTACAATTGTCATTAGGTAAACAAACGGTAGAACCTTTAGACTATAGTAAAGTAAAGATTCGTCGTGGAAAATTAATTCAAGATGAAAATCAACTTCCTGAGTTAGATGGTGCTTCCTATTTTAAACGATACGAAGTGACAGCTGATGGAATTTCACCACGAGTAATTCCTGGAATGAAAAATGGAATCCATCATGTCACTGGCGTTGAGCATGATGAAACAGGTAAACCTTCTGAGTCTCCATCTAACCGAAAAGATCAGATGGATAAAAGATTTCGTAAGCTAGAAAAAGTGGAATTTAACCAACCAATCTATAAAAATATAAAACATGACGAGGCGGATTTATTATTAGTTGGATTTAACTCAACTAGAGGTGTATTAGAGGAAGCTGCAGAGCGTTTAGAAAAGGATGGAATAAAAGTGAATCATGCGCAAGTTCGTTTAATTCATCCATTCCCGACAGATGAGATGCTTCCGCTCGTTCAATCTGCTAAAAGAATAGCTGTTGTTGAACATAATGCGACAGGACAATTAGCGAATATTATCAAAATGAATGTTGGACATGCTCAAAAAATCTCTAACCTTCTTAAATATGACGGAAATCCATTCCTGCCGCATGAAATTTACTCAAAGTGCAAGGAGTTGATTTAATTGGCTACTTTTAAAGATTTTCGTAATAATGTGAAACCAAACTGGTGCCCAGGATGTGGGGATTTCTCCGTGCAAGCGGCAATCCAACGGGCAGCAGCAAATAAAGGCTTAGAACCAAATGAACTAGCTGTTATTTCAGGTATTGGATGTTCTGGACGTATTTCAGGTTATATAAAATCATATGGATTACATGGAATTCACGGTCGGGCCTTACCGATTGCTCAAGGTGTGAAGATGGCTAATAAGGATTTAACCGTCATTGCGTCTGGAGGAGATGGAGATGGATTTGCTATTGGAACAGGACATACCATTCATGCCATCCGCCGAAATATTGATATTACTTATGTGATTATGGATAACCAAATTTATGGCCTAACAAAAGGTCAAACTTCACCAAGATCTGCGGCCGGGTTTGTGACAAAATCCACTCCGGAAGGGGCAATTGAACACCCACTTCCACCGATGGAATTAGCTTTAACATCAGGTGCTACCTTTGTTGCGCAAAGCTTTTCATCTGATTTAAAAGAGCTTACAGCGTTGATTGAAGCAGGGATTGAACACAAAGGCTTCTCGATTATTAACGTATTTAGCCCATGTGTAACTTATAATAAAGTGAATACGTATGAATGGTTTAAAGAAAACTTAACAAAATTAAGTAGTATTGAGGATTATGACCCATCCAATCGTGAACTAGCGATGAATACATTAATGAAAAATAATGGACTCGTGACAGGATTAATTTATCAAAACAAAGAACAACCTTCCTACCAACAATTGGTTCACGGATACGCGGAGGAACCATTAACAGAACAAGACTTGAAATTAAATGATGAATACTTTACAAACCTTGTAAAAGAGTTTATGTAAAATGAATGGGCTGAAACGAACGTTTCAGCTTATTTATATGAGGGAACAATATTTGTCGGTTTTCGTAACCCCTTAAACTTCTATTGTTTAATAAATAGAAAACATTTATACTAAAATAATGTGTAAGTATTGATCTATTATAGGAAAGGGGAATTTCATGAACGAGCAACAACGATTACAAGGTCAACAAGTGAAACAAAATAATCCTTCGGACAAAAAATCCGAAAAGGATTACAGTAAGTATTTTGATACTGTATACATGCCACCATCCCTAAAAGAAGCGAAGCGACGTGGGAAAGAAGAAATAAAATATCATAATGATTTTGAAATACCTGAAGAGTTTTTAGAAATGGGAAAGGGTCGTAAATTCTATATCCGTACGTATGGATGCCAAATGAATGAACATGATACTGAAGTTATGGCAGGAATTTTCATACAGCTTGGGTATGAGCCTACCGATACGGTTGAGGATGCCAATGTGATCCTTTTAAATACTTGTGCAATTCGGGAAAACGCAGAGAATAAAGTATTTGGGGAAATTGGTCATTTAAAACAATTGAAAACAGAGAAGCCAGACCTTCTTTTAGGTGTATGTGGCTGTATGTCTCAAGAAGAATCGGTTGTCAATAGAATTCTAAGCAAACATCAACATGTGGATATCATTTTCGGTACACATAATATTCATCGCCTTCCTAATATCCTAAAAGAAGCCTATTTATCTAAAGAGATGGTGATTGAAGTATGGTCAAAAGAGGGAGATGTAGTTGAAAATCTTCCAAAAGTCCGAAATGGAAAAATTAAGGCTTGGGTCAATATTATGTATGGCTGTGATAAATTTTGCACGTATTGTATTGTGCCATATACTCGCGGAAAAGAACGTAGCCGTAGACCAGAAGAAATCATTCAAGAAGTTCGTCATTTAGCAGCTCAAGGATATCAAGAGATTACATTATTAGGCCAAAACGTGAATGCTTATGGAAAAGATTTTGATGACATTCATTATGGACTTGGTGATTTAATGGATGCAATCCGTAAAATTGATATCCCTCGGGTCCGCTTTACAACAAGTCACCCAAGAGACTTTGATGATCATCTGATCGAAGTACTTGCGAAAAAAGGAAACTTAATGGATCATATCCATCTTCCGGTTCAATCAGGTTCTAGTGATATTTTGAAAATTATGGCTCGTAAATATTCTCGTGAGACTTATTTAGAACTTGTTCAAAAAATTAAAAAGGCCATTCCAGATGTGGCTTTAACAACAGATATTATTGTAGGATTCCCAAATGAAACAGACGAACAATTTGAAGAAACATTATCATTAGTGCGGGAAGTCGGGTTTGAGGCTGCCTATACATTCATTTATTCACCACGTGAAGGAACTCCAGCAGCAAAAATGAAGGATAATGTTCCAATGGAAGTGAAAAAGGAACGTCTGCAACGGTTAAATCAATTAGTTAATGAACTTTCTGCAGAAGCAATGAAAAAATATGAAGGCCAAATTGTAGAAGTTCTCGTTGAAGGAGAAAGTAAAAATAATCCCGAAATCCTTGCAGGTTATACAAATAAAAATAAATTGGTCAACTTTAAAGGACCTAAATCCTGTATTGGACATATTGTAAAAGTAAAAATTAATGAAGCCAAAACCTGGTCTTTAAATGGTGAAGTGATTGAAGAAAAAGAAGCTGTTGAGGTGATATAAGATGGCAAAATATACAAAAGATGATATTGTAAAACGCGCAACAGAATTAGCGAAATTGATTTCTGAAACAGAAGAGGTAGAATTCTTCAAGCGTGCTGAAGCACAAATTCATGAAAATCAAAAAGTAAAAGAAATGATTGCAAGTATGAAAAGTTTGCAAAAACAAGCCGTCAACTTCCAACATTATGGGAAAGTAGAAGCATTGAAAATGGTGGAAGAAAAAATAAATAAAATCGAAAAAGAATTGGATGAAATACCTGTTGTTCAACAGTTTAAGGAATCACAGGTTGAAGTTAATGACCTATTACAAATTGTGGCATCAGCCATTTCAAACACTGTAACCGATGAAATCATCACTTCAACAGGAGGAGATCTTCTTCGAGGTGAGACTGGTGCACAAGTTCGAAACAGCTCAAATTGCTGCCATTAATCCAATTTTTTGAGGAGGAACTGATTCCATAGATTATTATGGGATTAGTTCTCTTTTTTTCAGACAGCCATTCTTTATTCCAACTATAAACACCCCCCTCTATTGCACATCCGTCTATTTTCCGCATACAATGACTAGCAAAGACCGTATTACAATATTTTTTCAGAAAAAAATTCATGTTAGGCACACTAGTCTAGTGTCATGCATAGGATGAAATGAAAATGAATGAGGAGGGTTCGCTCGAATGGCAGAATATAGAGAAATTATTACAAAAGCGGTCGTTGCGAAGGGACGTAAATTCACGCAGTCCCATCATACGATCTGTCCGCCCGATTACCCATCGAGCATATTAGGCTGTTGGATTATTAACCATGAGTATGAGGCAACGAAAGTAGGCAAAACAGTCGAAGTTTGCGGAACATATGACGTGAATATTTGGTATTCCCATAAAGATAATACCAAAACAGATGTATATTGTGACACAGTGGAGTACAAGGACATTATTAAATTAAAATATCGCGACAATGATTGCTTAGATGATAAAGCAGTGATCGCTAAAGTTCTACAACAGCCAAATGCATGTGAAGCAGTGATTTCATCAAGTGGGAATGAAATTATTGTTCATGTGGAAAGGGAGTTTCTCGTTGAAGTAATAGGGGAGACAAAGTTATGTGTAGCGATTCATCCAAATGGTTGTAAGGATGATTGGCACACTGGTTTCGAATATGAAGATGATGACGATGAATATAAGAAATTAAATTCAGATTTTATCGATTCATATGATAAATAAAATGCACTGCCTGTTTTCCCCTAAATGAAAACAGGCAATTGTTTTTTTAGTTATATGCTAGCTAATTTCGTTTTTTTCAAAATAATGCAAAATGCCCATTGCGCTAACAGTCATATCAAGTTGAATAATTTTGTATACTTCATGATCATCCTGTATATGTTGTTGTAAAAATGATTTCACTAAATGAATTAATTTCCCACTTAACCATATATGGTCCTGGTGTTGCTCAAAAGCTTCTTCCCCGAGAGACATAAATAGGGGCAACCAATATTGAATTTGTTTATACACTTCATGAACGTCATGAGACTTTCCAAAGTGCCCGAAGAAAATTTGATCCACTTGTAAATTTTGAATTCGTTCAAGTGATTGGAGCATTTTATCCGGGTCAAATTGATTAGGTGAAGTAGAAGGTAAATAGAGTTGTACATTTGAGTCATTTAAAGAAGGTCCATAGTTCACACCGATTGTATCTCCTGTAAAGATCCCATTGCTAATTGGATCATAAATACTAAAATGATGATCACTGTGACCTGGTGTATCTAGAAAACTAAGGGTACAATTTGGACCAATTTGTAAAGTGTCACCGTCATTTTTAATGATCACTTTATCTTCAGGAACAGGAATAATCGGGGCAAATAATCGATCAAAATCGTCCCCATAAACCGCTTTTGCCCCTTGAATAAGGCGCAAAGGATCCACGATATGCCGTGCACCGCGTGGATGAACAACAAGCTTGGCATTTGGGCATTCCTTTAACAACACCCCAGCACCCCCGGCGTGATCAAGATGGATATGTGTCACGATAATATAATCAATCTTATCTGGATTAATGGAGAGGTCTTTTAATCCAGATAATACGTATGGGATAGAGGGGCTAGGGCCTGTTTCGATTAAGGTGATATTTTCCTCCTCGATCACATAAGTCCCTGTCCGTTTTTCCATTCCCAAATCAAATCCATCAATTAAATGAATGCGGTTTCCAAGTTGGATTGGTTTATTTGTCATCACTCTCTTCCTCCTCCTGTTACTTTCATATATTCAAGTCTATTTCCTTAAGTGTAAGGAATGATCACTTAAAAGTAAATAAAATTCAGAAAACTGATCGTTATAATAGAAAAAGAAAGGAAGAATTTAATCGCGATATGAAGGGTTGATCTCAGAAAAATAGGCTGCCATTATGTTATAATATAGTTTCGAAATAGTTAATGGTAGAATGGAAAGGGTTTGGAGATAAAATGGCCAAATATACGCCAATGATTCAACAATACTTACAAGTGAAGGCAGATTATCAAGATGCCTTTTTGTTTTTTCGTTTAGGAGATTTTTATGAAATGTTTGTGCGCCCATAAGGACTTATAAGAAATCTGTACTTACAATACAGTAGGTTAAACCGCATTTGCCTATCGCTAGCGGACTTATCCTGGAGAGAAATCAAAAGGGGAGTGTAGCATGTCCGAAAAGCCTTAAGTTGGTTAACTACCAAAACCACGACTGAAAGGCGAAGCGAAAAGTTGTAAACAAGGATGAAAGTTGGATTACTTGAACGATAATCTGAGCCGGTAGAACGTAGCCATAGACGAAAGGTAGTTGAAACGTCTATTGACCTTAGGTTGAGTAATGAAAAACATGTTCCTCAACAAAATATTTACATTTCGTCTTCTTGTAAATATGAGCGGTTCAAGGTCAGGCATCTCCAATAAGGAGAAAAGGGTGAAAGTCGCATCCGACATTACAACAAGTATGTTCTTATAAGACTAAATGGGGATTACCTAAGTTAGAACGCCTGTTATGGCTATAGCTAAAGAGCTTGAATATCTAATATGGTAACGGAGCTTCCGTAGTAGTCCGAGCTAGGGAAAGCCTAGTACATGGCGAAGGGACGCAGTTCATCTTGTTTGATACAAATTTGGGAAGGAGCGTGAGGCTTCATGAGAGATCCATTAGTAGTATTAAACAATCTAGCTAGCAAATCGCATCTTGAAGAATATGTGTACTTCAAAATTTATAGGAACCTCTATAATAGGAATTTCTATCTTGTTGCATACAGCAAATTAGCACCTAATGGAGGGAATTTAACGGAAGGTGTTAACGGTACAACAATAGATGGAATGAGTATTCAAAGAATTGATGACTTAATTGAACAAATCAAAAATGAAAGTTACAAACCACAACCAGTTAGAAGGACTTACATTCCAAAGAAAAATGGAAAACTAAGACCATTAGGAATACCATCATTTAACGATAAGTTAGTCCAAGAAGTAGTTAGGATGATTCTTGAAGCGATTTATGAAAATTCTTTCTCTGACCATTCACATGGATTCAGACCGAACAGAAGCTGTCATACAGCTCTGATGGAAATAAAAAGAAATTTCACAGGTGTCAAGTGGTTCATAGAAGGGGACATTGAAGGTTTCTTCGATAATATTAATCATCAGAAGTTAATTTCGATTCTTAGGAAGAGAATTAAAGATGAAAAATTTATTAACCTTATATGGAAATTCTTAAAAGCTGGATATATGGAGGACTGGAAATTCCATAAAACCTATAGTGGAACTCCACAAGGCGGAATAATTAGCCCAATATTATCTAATATTTACCTAAATGAACTTGATAATTTTGTTGAAAACTACAAATTCGACAATTTCACTGAAGGTAAAAAGCGGAAAAGAAATCCTGAATACAAGCTTATAAGCGGTAGGATAGAATATAAAGTGAAGAAACTTAAAGACAACTATGAAACCTTAGATGAATCGGAAAGACGACAACTTCAAGATGAAATCAATGAACTACGAAATACCTTAAGAAGTATGCAATATTCAGACCCAATGGATGGTAATGATAAAAGGTTACTATATGTAAGGTATGCTGATGATTTTCTTATTGGCATAATTGGGAGTAAAAAAGATGCAAGTCATATTAAAGAAATACTTTCGGAATTTCTAAAGGATGAGCTTAAGTTAAATTTATCAGACGATAAAACGCTGATAACTAATGGGAAAGATTTCGCGAGATTCCTGAGTTATGACATTACTATTGAAAACAGTCATGAACGCATCAGGGATAAAAATGGGAATCTAAGAAGATTTTTCAACGGAAGATGTCAGTTATATGTGCCTAGAGAAAAGTGGATCAACACACTTTTGGACTTGGGTGCATTAAAAATCGACCGAACTGGTAAGTGGAAGTGGCTTCACAGACCTGAGCTAATCAATCGGGATGATTTGGAAATATTGAGTACGTATAATTCCGAGATTAGAGGATTCTACATTTACTACAGGTTAGCAAAAAACGCGAGTGTGGTAGGGAAATTTTACTCACTCATGAAACACAGTATGTTTAAAACATTTGCTAATAAATATAAAACATCTACAGCGAAAATTATCAGGAAGTATTCTGTCAACGGGACTTTTATGGTCAAGTATGAAACGAAGTCTGGTACAAAATACAGAAAACTTTATGATGAAGGGTTTAAGAGAAATGAATCGGTAATCAAGAATATTGATGTCGATCATCTCCCGAATACCTTTTAATATGCTGGTCGTACAAGTTTCATTGATAGACTGATGGCGGACAGGTGTGAATACTGTAGTAAAGAAAGTGATGATTTAGAAGTACATCATATTAAGAAGCTCAAAGATTTGAAAGGCAAGGCAAATTAGGAAAGAATGATGATTGCAAGACAAAGAAAAATTCTTGTCTTATGCGAGAAATGTCATAATGATTTGCATGCCGGTAAGTTAGATTGATGAATGGAAAGCCGTATACTCTGAGAGGAGTACGTACGGTTTGGGGGAGGGTTCTTGGAAACCTACTACAGAAATGTAGCAAGGCGCTGGGTTCCTATCCTACTTTGATGATGCGGTCACAGCGTCTCAGGAATTAGAAATTACGTTAACAAGTCGTGATGGTGGTGGAGAAGGAAGAATTCCCATGTGTGGGGTACCATACCATTCGGCGGCTTCATATATTGAAAGACTAATTGAAAAAGGATTTAAAGTAGCGATTTGTGAACAAACAGAGGATCCAAAGCAAGCTAAAGGTGTCATAAAAAGAGAAGTTGTCCAGTTAATTACCCCAGGGACGATGATGGAAGGGAAAGGTTTAGCTGAGAAGGAAAACAATTACCTTGGTTCTATCTCAGCCTTTGAAGATGGCACATATGGATTTGCCTATAATGATTTATCAACAGGGGAGAATCATGTCACATTATTTACGGAGTCTTTTGATGAGGTATTAAACGAGATATCGACTTTAGGTGTAAAAGAGGTTGTGATTCACTCAACATTTGATCAGGAGCTACAGAAGAAAATGGCGGAACGTGCTCCCCTCACTTTTTCATTTGAAGATGATACTGACATAAAAGAGTCCTATATAGAACTACTTCAATCGATTGAGCAGGATAAATTACGTATCACAATGGCTCGGATTTTTAATTATTTGTACCGAACACAAAAAAGAAGTTTAGATCATTTACAGCCTGTGGAAACGTACACTGTTCATCAGTTCATGAAAATGGATTATTATTCTAAGAGGAATCTAGAGTTAACAGAAACCATTCGTTCTAAGGGGAAAAAAGGCTCCTTATTATGGTTGTTGGATGAAACGAAAACTGCTATGGGAGGACGACTTTTAAAGCAATGGATTGACCGACCTCTCATTACGCAATCCGAAATTGAAAAAAGACAGCAATTAGTAGAATTGCTCATTGAATATTACTTCGAAAGACAAGACTTAAGAGAATTATTGAAGGAAGTATATGATGTTGAAAGATTAGCTGGTCGAGTGGCCTTTGGAAATGTCAATGCTCGTGACCTTGTCCAACTAAAAAGATCTTTACAACAAGTCCCAATGATCCGCGAGTTATTTTTACAAATCGACCATGACGAAATGAAGAGGGTCGCAAATGAACTAGATTCATGTGAAGAAATCACCGAATTCCTAGATAAAGCATTACTTGATACCCCTCCTTTATCCATCAAAGAGGGAGGGATCATAAAGGATGGGTACCATGAGGAATTAGATCGCTACCGTGATGCTAGTAGAAACGGGAAAGATTGGATCGCACAATTAGAACAATCGGAAAAGGAAAAAACAGGCATTAAATCTTTGAAGGTTGGATTTAACCGAGTGTTTGGCTATTACATAGAAGTGACGAAAGCCAATTTACCTTTGTTAAATGAAGACCGTTATGAACGGAAACAGACGTTAACGAATGCCGAACGATTTATCACTCCAGAACTCAAGGAAAAGGAGGCCTTAATTCTCCAAGCAGAGGAGAAAAGTGTCGATTTAGAGTATGATTTATTTTTGCAAATTCGCGAATATGTAAAAAATTTCATTCCACGATTGCAAAATCTTGCGAAGAAACTAAGTGAACTCGACGTGTTACAATGCTTTGCTACGATTAGTGAAATGCGTCATTATGTGAAACCAAGTTTCCATCAAGACCGAACATTATATATTAAAGATGGAAGACATCCTGTTGTGGAAAAAGTGATGTCCTCCCAACAATATGTGCCGAATGATTGTGTAATGGGCAAAGAAAGAGAGATCCTGTTAATTACTGGACCAAATATGTCGGGGAAAAGTACGTATATGAGGCAAATTGCTCTCACAGCGGTGCTGGCACAAATCGGTTGTTTTGTTCCTGCGGAAGAAGCAGTTCTCCCTATATTTGACCAAGTGTTTACACGGATTGGGGCAGCCGATGATTTAATTTCTGGACAAAGCACATTTATGGTTGAAATGTTAGAAGCGAAAAATGCGATTACAAATGCAACCCAACATTCGCTTATTTTATTTGATGAGATTGGAAGAGGAACTTCTACCTACGATGGGATGTCCTTAGCACAAGCAATGATTGAGTATATTCATGAACGAATTGGGGCAAAAACCTTATTTTCCACTCATTATCATGAACTAACCGTGTTAGAAAAAACATTATCCCATTTGAAGAATGTTCATGTCAGTGCAGTTGAACAAAATGGAAAAGTTGTATTTCTCCATAAAATTAAGGAAGGCGCTGCCGATAAGAGCTATGGAGTCCATGTTGCCAAGCTTGCACAACTTCCAAAAGAAGTCATATCACGTGCTAATGAAATCTTAAATGAATTGGAACATCAAGATGTCCCTAAACGAATAGAACAAGCAACCACCCCTTCGGAAGAAAAGGAAACACTGACGATTCAAGAAGGTCAGCTATCGTTTTTTGAAGAAAAACCAAAACAAGAGAAGAAAGCAACGCCGACGTCGAAGGAAAGAAAGATCCTTCATGAATTAGCATCTTTGAATATTTTGGAAATGAATCCTTTGCAAGCGTTCAATGCACTGTATGAGTTACAGAAAAAGCTGAAATAATTAGAGAAAAAATACAACATAAGAGGTGAATACAGTTGGGGAAAATTATTCAATTGGATGATATTTTATCGAATAAAATTGCCGCCGGAGAAGTTGTAGAGAGACCCGCCTCTGTTGTAAAAGAATTGGTTGAAAATGCGATAGATGCCCATAGTACTGTGGTTGAAATCGATATAGAAGAAGCGGGATTAAGTAAAATATGTATTATTGATAATGGAGATGGAATTGAAGAAGAGGATTGTCTCAAGGCATTTAATCGTCATGCGACAAGTAAAATAAAAAATGAGGAAGATTTATTCAGAATCCGTACATTAGGATTTCGTGGAGAAGCCCTCCCAAGTATTGCCTCTGTTTCACAATTAGAACTCATTTCAAGTGTTGGAGATCAAGTAGGGACAAGGATTTACCTAGAAGGTGGAAAATTGGTGAAGCAAGAGCAAGCCTCTGCCCGAAAAGGAACAGAAATAACAGTTTCTAATTTATTTTATAATACACCTGCAAGATTAAAGTATATGAAAACCGTTCATACGGAGCTCGGGAATATTACTGATGTGGTGAATCGTCTTGCTTTAGCACATCCAGAGGTATCGATTCGTCTTCGTCATCATGATCGCGTACTTCTTCAAACGAATGGAAAAGGGGATGTAAGACAAGTCCTCGCCTCTATTTATGGGGTCAATATTGCCAAAATGATGATTCCGCTTTCTGGCACTTCTTTAGATTTTGAAATCGATGGGTGGATTTCATTACCTGAAGTGACGAGGGCATCGCGTAACTATATATCAACGATGATTAATGGTCGTTTCATTAAAAACTATCCACTCGCAAAAGCGATTCAAGAAGGATATCATACATTATTACCGATCGGTCGTTACCCAATTGTTCTATTAAATATAAAAATGGACCCATTATTAGTGGATGTCAATGTCCATCCCTCCAAAATGGAGGTTCGATTCAGCAAAGAAAAAGAGTTAAATGAACTTGTGACAACATGTATCAAAAAAGTTTTTCAAAAGGAAGAATTAATTCCGAAAGAAACAATGAAACCGAAAAGTGAGGTATTTTCAGAGCAACAAATTTTTTCTTTAGACCATTTGCCTGTGAAAGAATCTCACTCAAATCGTCCTTCACGTATTGGAACATCCAATTCATACGAGAAGCCATCGTCTTCACTTCCAAAAGAAGAAATGAAAATCTTGTACGAAAGAGAAGTTAATGACTGGAATCAAGAGCAACAACAAGTTCAGAACCATACAGCCATGATGGATGACCTTCCCTTCCCTGAAGTTACCATCCATGAGCCAACCCAGCCCTTTATGGAGGAACAGGAGAATACCAATGACTTGAATGAGTCAAAAACAGAGAGTCGAATTCCACCCATGTATCCGATTGGTCAAATGCATGGAACCTATATTTTTGCACAAAATGAACGGGGGCTCTATATTATTGATCAACATGCGGCACAGGAACGTTTAAAATATGAATTTTTCCGTGAGAAAGTTGGACAAATTGAAAATGAACTACAAGATATGCTTATCCCGTTAACCCTACAATATTCAATGGATGAATTTGTGAAAATTACTGAATATCAAGAGGAGCTAGAAAAAGTGGGAGTGTTTTTAGAGTCGTTTGGTCCCTCCTCCTTTATCGTTCGCTCTCATCCCCAATGGTTTCCAAAAGGGGAGGAAAAAGAAATTATTGAAGAGATGATTGAACAATTATTAACGATGAAAACAGTGGATATTAAGAAATTACGTGAAGAGGCGGCAATTATGATGAGTTGTAAAGCATCTATTAAGGCCAATCGTCATTTGCGTGATGATGAAATCCAAAGCTTGCTCGATAGTTTGCGTATGAGCTCCGATCCTTTCACATGTCCACATGGTCGCCCTATTATTATTCATTATTCTACGTATGAAATGCAGAAGATGTTTAAGAGGGTCATGTAGTTTTTGACAAGGTAAAAATGCTGATTTATCAATGTTTTACCTTGTTTTTTTGTGTGATGAAGGCAGGGAACCGTCAAAATAGATATGTTTTAGCATATAGTTAAGGTATACTAATGCAAGGATTTTATTTTTTCTAAATGGAGTGAGGGAATTGAGCTTTAAAGGGCAAAAAATATTACCAGCTATCCGTTCAATGAAGGATTTTGACAAAATGCTAAAAACCCAGTATGAGTATGGTGTTTTTTTAGATATGCATATTGGAATGTTGAAAAGTGTTTTTGATTATGCTAGACAAAATAACCGAAAGATGTTTTTACATGCCGATCTCATTCATGGGTTAAGTAGTGATGAATATGCGGCAGAGTTTCTTGCGCAATATGTGAAACCGTATGGAATCATTTCAACAAAAGGGAATGTCATCATGAAAGCGAAACAAAAAGGAATATTTACAGTTCAACGGGTGTTTATTATCGATTCAAGTGCGCTGGAAAGAAGTATAAAACTCATCTCGAAAACAAATCCAGATTATATTGAGCTCCTTCCAGGTGTTGTGCCTAAAACGATTAGTGAGATGTATGAAAGAACTGGAAAATCTATTTTTGCTGGTGGATTAATTGACCATCCAGAGGAAGTTGAGCAGGCATTAAATGCGGGAGCTTCCGCCATTACCACTTCGGATAAAAGTTTATGGAAGCATTATAGTTAAAGCGGTAAATTACTCAGATGTTTAATAATCCGAAAGATTGAGACAAAGCTAATAGTACGAGTATCTTATCACAGAAACGGATCATTAGCCAAAATGTTTAAATGGGAGGCTGTCCAAAAAAGTGTGCCATTTCAAAATGCGAATTCGAAATGGAAACGTCTCTTAAAGACAGCCGGCTAGTTCCATTTGAACGACGATTATGCTTCGTCACTTTTTGGAATCTTTATGCCTTTTTCATTTAAATATTGCTCAATATACTTTACCATAATTTCTAAAGTTCTGACTCTAGCATATCGTTTATCATTTCCTTCAATAATAAACCAAGGGGACGAAGGAACATCTGTTTTAGCAAACATTTCCTCGGCAGCTGCTTGATATTGATCCCATTTTTCCCGATTCCGCCAATCCTCATCGGTTATTTTCCAATTTTTTAGCGGATTATTTTCTCTCTCCTTAAATCGTTTTAACTGTTCCTCTTGATCAATTTGAAACCAGAACTTGGCGATAATATAGCGATCATCTGTACACATTTTTTCAAATTGGTTAATTTCTTGATAGGCACGCTGCCATTCTTCCTCTGTGGCAAATTTCTCAATTCTTTCGACTAAAACACGACCATACCATGAGCGGTCAAATATGGTTATTTGACCATACTTCGGTAACTTTCTCCAAAATCTTTGTAAATAATGGTATCTTTTTTCATGAGGAGCAGGGGCTGATATGGGCTGAACCCGAAATCCTCGCGGGTCAAGTCGTTCAGTCACGCGCTTGATCGCTCCCCCTTTTCCAGCCGCATCCATCCCTTCCATGACAAAAATAACTCCAATATTCTCCTGGAATAGGATTTGTTGTAACCTAAGCAAACGTAATTGATACTTTTTCAATCTTTTTTTATACGTCTTTTTGTCATCGATCTTCTTCATTAAATCGACAGAATCCAATCGTTTTTCCAACTTAACCCCTCATTTCTATTAAATACTATTATTATCCTATTATGATTATAGGGATTTTGTCCAATTTTTGTTCCAATTTTTACAGGAAAGATAATTGACAAGAGCGATTTTTTTGTTTTTTCTATAGATTTTAATAGAAAAAACGATTGACACCGCTTTCAATATATTTTAAGCTTAATATACAAGTTAATAATTTGTGATGGAGAACAAATGAGACTCACATAAATTCTTGAACTAATTTAGGTAATGCTAATTAGTAGATAGATTTTTGTGGGTCTTTTTGTTTTCTAAACGTTTAAAGAAAAGCTTTTGGGGAGGAATATTTCATGTCACCATATTTAGCTGAATTAGTAGGAACCGCCTTATTAATTGTGTTAGGTGGAGGGGTTTGTGCGAACGTAAACTTGAAAAAATCATATGCACATGGGGCAGGATGGTTAGTCATCAACATTGGGTGGGGATTAGCGGTTACATTTGCTGTCTATGCCACTGGGCAATTTAGTGGAGCTCATTTAAATCCAGCTGTAACATTAGGTTTAGCATTTAATGGAGATTTTTTATGGTCACAAGTATTTGGATATATAGTGGCTCAAATGATTGGAGCGATCATTGGTGCAACGATCGTCTACTTCCACTTCTTACCTCATTGGAAAGTCACTGAAGATCCTGGTACGAAACTTGGTGTTTTCGCAACAGGACCAGCGATTCCACACACATTTGCCAACCTTATGAGTGAGTTTATCGGAACATTCGTTTTAGTATTAGGGATTTTAACCATTGGAGCCAATAAATTTGCAGATGGATTAAATCCATTCATTGTCGGTTTGCTAATTGTTGCGATTGGGGTATCGTTAGGTGGAACAACAGGATATGCCATTAATCCTGCACGTGATTTAGGTCCACGTATTGCTCATTTTATTTTACCGATACCAGGAAAGGGTTCATCCAATTGGAAATATGCATGGATCCCAGTCGTGGGGCCTATGCTAGGAGGATCATTTGCAGGATTATTTTATCAAGCTGTATTTATCGGAAATGTCGTTCCTGCCTTTTGGGGAGTACTTGTCGTATCAATCATTGTTTTCATCATTGCTTCTATGATGACACATCGCCAAGCAAAATTAACTTTACATCAAGATTCTATTTGAATGAAGAAAACTGAAAATTAAGTAATAAAGTAGTCAAATCAAATAGAAATATGAGGAAAAATAAGGAGGAAATTAAAATGGAAAAATATATTCTTTCATTAGATCAAGGAACTACTAGTTCACGTGCGATGCTTTTTGACCAAAAAGGTGAAATTGTTCATGTGGCTCAACGAGAATTTACTCAACATTTTCCAAACCCTGGTTGGGTCGAACATAATGCAAATGAAATTTGGGGGACTATTTTAGCATGTATTGCAACCGTTTTATCAGAAGCAGATGTTAGACCTGAGCAAGTCGCTGGAATTGGGATTACAAATCAACGGGAAACGACCGTTGTGTGGGAAAAGGATACAGGTCGCCCCATTTATAATGCGATTGTTTGGCAATCACGTCAAACAGCGGAAATTTGTGAGGAATTAAAGGAAAAAGGATTAAATGATATATTCAGTCAAAAGACTGGTTTATTGATCGACGCTTATTTCTCTGGAACAAAAGTCAAATGGATTTTAGACCATGTTGAAGGCGCTAGGGAACGTGCAGAAAAAGGTGAACTATTATTTGGAACGATTGATACATGGCTAATTTGGAAGTTATCAGGTGGACGTGCCCATGTAACGGATTATTCCAATGCATCACGAACATTAATGTATAATATCCATGAATTAAAATGGGATGATGAACTTTTAAATATTTTAGACATCCCTAAAGAGATGCTTCCTGAAGTTCGACCTTCTTCTGAAGTATATGCAAACACCATTCCACACCATTTCTTTGGTCAAGAAATACCGATCGCTGGAGCTGCTGGGGATCAGCAAGCAGCACTTTTTGGCCAAGCATGCTTCGAAGGTGGAATGGCCAAAAATACGTATGGAACTGGTTGTTTTATGTTAATGAATACAGGAGAAAAAGCAGTTCAATCCGAAAACGGTTTATTAACAACGATTGCATGGGGGATTGATGGAAAAGTAGAGTATGCCTTAGAAGGTAGTATTTTTGTGGCGGGATCTGCCATCCAATGGTTACGCGATGGGATGAGAATGATTAAAGAAGCAAAAGAAAGTGAAAGATATGCGACAAATGTAGATTCAACAGAGGGTGTTTATGTTGTTCCAGCTTTTGTTGGATTGGGTACCCCATATTGGGATAGTGATGTTCGGGGAGCTGTATTCGGTTTAACGAGAGGAACAGAAAAAGAACATTTTATCCGTGCGACATTAGAATCTCTTGCCTATCAAACGAAAGATGTGTTGGATGCAATGGAAGCTGATTCAAAAATTGCTTTGAAAACATTACGTGTAGATGGTGGGGCCGTAAAGAACAACTTCTTAATGCAATTCCAAAGTGATATTTTAAATGTTCCTGTAGAACGTCCAATTATGAATGAAACAACCGCTCTAGGTGCAGCCTATCTTGCAGGTCTAGCCGTTGGATTCTGGAAAGATCGAGAAGATATTGCGACTCATTGGAATTTAGATCAACAATTTGAACCTAAGATGGACGAAGAAAAACAACAAGAATTATATAAAGGTTGGAAAACAGCCATTCAAGCAACTATGGCTTTTAAAAACTAAAGATTTCTGATATAATATACTTAAGTTAATATTTGAGTGTCAGGAGACGAAGAGAGACCTAGCTACATTGTGGGGGAAAACTACCATAATGATAGTTCAGGTCTCTTCGTGTTTTTTTTAGAAAAAAAGGAATGATAACTATATGGAGGTATGTAAAATGACATTTTCAAGCTTACAACGAGAAGATATATTAAATAAAATGAAAAGCGAGACATTTGACTTACTAGTCATTGGAGGAGGAATAACAGGAGCTGGGATTGCACTAGATGCTGTTACACGTGGATTAAAAGTGGCCCTTGTAGAAATGCAGGATTTTGCTGCAGGAACTTCCAGTCGTTCTACGAAGCTTGTACATGGTGGTCTTCGTTATTTAAAACAATTTGAAGTGAAAATGGTAGCAGAAGTTGGGAAAGAACGAGCGATTGTGTACGAAAACGGCCCACATGTAACAACTCCAGAATGGATGCTTTTACCTATTCATAAAGGAGGAACCTTTGGAAAATTCAGTACAGGAATTGGTTTAAGAGTTTACGATTACTTGGCAGGTGTAAAAAAATCTGAACGGAGAACGATGCTTTCTGCCGAAAAAACTTCTAACCTTGAACCTTTATTAAAAAAAGAAGGGTTAAAAGGCGGCGGTTATTACGTAGAATATCGTACAGATGATGCCAGATTAACGATTGAGGTGATGAAAGCCGCAGTTGCTCATGGGGCTCACTCCATCAACTATGTAAAAGCTGAGGAATTTATATATGATGACCATAAAAAAGTAAAAGGAGCACGCGTTCAAGATCTTTTAAGTGGAGACACTTTCTCTATTCGTGCTGAAAAAGTCGTAAATGCTTCTGGTCCATGGGTCGATGATGTACGCAAAAAAGATTATTCTACTAATAATAAAAATTTACGATTAACAAAAGGGATTCACTTAGTTATCGACCAATCTGTCTTCCCATTACGTCAAGCTATCTACTTTGATACTCCAGATGGGCGGATGGTATTCGCTATTCCTCGTGATGGAAAAGCATATGTTGGTACAACTGATACGTTCTTTGATAAGGATAAAGCACATCCGAAAATGTTAAGCGAAGATCGTGATTATGTGTTAAAAGCGATTCGTTATATGTTCCCAGAAATTAAGGTCACAGAAAAGGATGTTGAATCAAGTTGGGCTGGGGTTCGTCCTCTTATTTATGAAGAAGGGAAAGATCCTTCTGAAATTTCTCGTAAAGATGAAATTTGGGAAGGGGATAGCGGCCTCATTACTATTGCGGGTGGTAAATTAACTGGTTACCGTAAAATGGCTGAAACAGTTGTCGATCGCGTAACGAAAGAACTTCAGGGAGAAAACTACGGTCAATATCGCGCTTGTCAAACAAGAAATATGCCAATATCTGGTGGGCATGTTGGGGGATCGAATAATTTAAGTCGCTTCATTGAAGAAAAAGGAAAAGAAGCGGAAAACTTTGGATTATCTATTGAAGATGGACGTTATCTTGCCCATAAATATGGCTCTAATGTCGATGAATTATTCGAGTTGGCGAAAAAATATCAAACAGATGGAGACAAAACATTACCTGCAGCCATTTATGCACAAGTGATGTACGCAATCACCCAAGAATTAGTTGCAAAACCTGTCGACTTTTTTATCCGACGTACAGGTGCCTTATTCTTCAATATCAAATGGGTGCATGAATGGAAAAAACCAGTCATTGATTTAATGGCAAAACAATTAAATTGGGATGAAGAAACAAAACAACGTTATGTGGCTGAGTTAGAAAAAGAATTAAAAGATGCTGTCACACCTGTTGACCTTCAAAAATAATCCTGCTTTTTCGAAATGGTCTTATAAGGATACTCATTCCTTATAAGGCCGTTTCTTTTTATTCATTAAATATTACAATAATATTATTATGTTAACTATCTGATCATGCCTCTTTAAAATTTTTTCTCACTCATTAACATTTCCACCCCCTCTTATTAATATGATGAATGAAAAGGGGGGGTATGTTTGAGTGGAAAAATAGCAAATAGGAAAGGTTGGAGGAAGATTAGTTTTTGGCTGGCCATTCTAGTACTCATTGCGGCTGTTGGGGGTTATCTGTTCATTCAAGTCTATCTTTCTAGGTCACTGCCATTCACAAACGGGATCCTTGAGATAAACGGTTTAGAAAAAGAAGTCATCGTTCAGCGTGATGAATATGGGGTGCCACATATTCAAGCGAAGAGTGAGAAGGATCTTTACATGGCTCAAGGATACATTCAAGCCCAAGATCGAATGTTTCAAATGGATTTATCAAGAAGACAAGCCTCAGGCCGTTTAAGTGAAGTAGTCGGGAAATCAACAGTGCATCGGGATAAATACTTTCGCACATTAGGATTACGAAGAGCAGCAGAAGCCTCATATGATGAGTATTCAAGAGAAGGAAAGCAAATTCTCCAGTGGTATGCAGATGGAGTCAATGCCTATTTAAAAGAAGCGAAGGCGAAGAAAAAGCTCCCAGTGGAATTTACATTATTAGGCTATCAACCTAAAAAATGGACGGTCATTGATTCGTTAACGATTGGAAAATTTATGGCCTTTGATCTCGGGGGTCATTGGGAAGGTCAAGCTTTCCGTTATTGGGCATTAGAACATTTACCGAAAGATAAAGCAAATGATCTCCTACCAAGTTACCCGAAAGATGCCCCTACTATTTTATCAGACTATGGAGGTGTCGAACTAGAAGTAGAAAATCGTTTTGCGAACATCGTCATTCCCCCAGAGTTTAACGGGAGTAATAATTGGGTCGTAAGCGGTGAAAAGAGTCAAAGCGGGAAACCCATTCTAGCAGATGATCCACATTTATCCTTAAGTACTCCTTCTATTTGGTATCAAATGCACCTGCAAACGAATGAATTGAATGTAAGTGGAGTCATCTTTGCTGGAGTTCCTGGGATTATTTTAGGACATAATGAACATATTGCATGGGGAGTCACAAATACTGGCCCAGATGTCCAAGATTTATATATTGAAAAAAGGCATCCAAACTCACCCAATCAATTTCTATACAATGGAGAATGGGAGAAGGCCAAAATCATCCATGAATCCATTCAAGTAAAAGATGAGGAAACCATTAAATTAAAAGTAATAGAGACAAGACATGGCCCTGTCCTTTCAGATTTTTTAGGAGACCATAAAGAAGATGCCGTATTAAGTCTAAAATGGACAGCTCTAGAACCTACAAAAGAGCTAGAGGCTGTTATTCAGATGAATAAAGCAAAAAATTGGGAGCAGTTTGAACAGGCCCTTCTAGAATTCCATGCTCCTACACAGAATTTTGTATTTGCGGCCAAGGATGGAACGATTGCTTACAAAGCGAACGGGAAAATTCCCATTCGCAAAAAAGGGGATGGACTACTTCCTGTACCTGGGTGGACCGATGAATATGAATGGACAGGATATATTCCCTTTGATGAACTTCCGAAAATAGTGAATCCAAAAGAAGGATTTATTTCCACAGCTAATAATAAAGTGATAAATGACGATTATCCGTATCATATTAGTCATGTATGGGCCCAACCCTATCGGCAAATGCGTATACAGGAAGTGTTAAAAGAAAAGGAGACCTTTTCAATCCAAGATATGAAAAAATTACAGATGGATACGAAAAATTTATATGCGAAAGAATTTGTTCCCATGATGATAAAGGAATTACAAAAAAATTCATTAACCAATGATGAAAAACAGGCCATTCACCTATTGGAAAAGTGGAATTACGAGGATCATAAAGATTCTGCCGCCCCCTTAATTTTTCATTTGTGGATGAAGGAAATTCCACATGTTTTGTTTGAAAATGAAATTCCTAATGAAATGTTAAAACTGTTTGAAGGAAAAACACAAATAGTCGATGAATTGCTAAGACAAGCATTAAAAGGGGAACATGAATCCACATGGTTTAAAGATAAGGGAGGGGTTGAAAAGGTTCTAGAAAAATCTTTAGCGAATGTATTGTCTGAACTGCAAGAAGAATTCGGAGAAAATATGAAGGAGTGGAAATGGGGAGAATACCATCAACTTTATTTTGAGCATCCGCTAAGTGCCGGAAAATATTTAATAGAGAAGCTATTCAACCCTGAAAAACCGAACATGGTTAGTGGAAGTCAAGTAACCGTTCAGGCGGCAAGTTATCGTCAAAATGGGATCGTTCATCACGGAGCGTCTTGGCGGTTTGTAATTGATACCAATAAAATAACGGAAGGGTATCATATTGTGGGGCCAGGTCAATCGGGTCATGTGAAAAGTGCTTGGTACCACGACCAAATCGATGATTGGATAAAAGGGAATTATCATCAAACAACGATTCTTCCGCTCGAGACCGAACATACATTAGTACTTAAACCAATGAAATAACAAGGACGGGGGAGGAAGAAAAAACGCCTTCTCCCCCATTGTTTTATTTTTTTGGTTTATTTTCCGCTAAATTGGGTAAAATAATTCAATGTGTTCAACAAAATGAATATATTATGATAGGATATGGATGAAGTATAATACATAAAAGGCTGTGGGTTCGTTGAACAAGAAAGAAAAAGTCGTTGTCATCATAGGTCCTACTGCTGTTGGGAAAACAGCACTAAGCATTCACCTAGCAAAAAAATTTCAAGGAGAAATCATTAGTGGCGACTCCATGCAAATTTATAAGGGAATGGATATTGGGACAGCAAAGGTTACAGAAGAAGAAAAAGAAGGAATTAGTCATCATTTATTAGATTTAAAAGATCCAACGGAAGCCTTCTCTGTAGCAGAATATCAGCAAGTAGTTAGAGAAAAGATAACCGAAATTGCCAGTCGGGGACATTTACCGATTATTGTAGGTGGAACAGGATTGTATATTCAATCCGTTATTTATGATTATCAATTTTCCGATGCCCCTTGTGATGATACCTACCGGCAACAACTAGAAAACCTTTGTCAAGAGAAGGGGAAATTGTTTTTGTATCAGCAGTTACAAAAAATCGACCCTTTAAGTGCTGAGAAAATCCATCCAAACAATGTCAGAAGGGTCATCCGTGCGTTAGAAATTTACCATAGCACAGGGAAAGCGATGTCCGATTCCCAACAAAAAGAGGATCCGCCACTCCTTTATGATGTGGCCATCGTCGGATTAACGATGGAAAGGGATCAATTATATGAACGGATTAATAAACGAGTGGATCAGATGATGGAGCAGGGATTGTTAAATGAAGTGGAAACTTTGTGGGGAAGGGGTATACGTGATACCCAAGCTGTTCAGGCGATTGGATATAAGGAACTTTATGCCTATTTGGCTCAAGAAACTACTATACAAGAGGCTATCGATCGCTTAAAACAAAATTCACGTCGTTATGCCAAAAGACAATTGACCTGGTTCCGAAATAAAATGGATGTAGAATGGTTTGATTTAACTTTAGAAAATGAAAAAACAAAAAAAATCCATGAGATTTCAGATTTTATTGCAGGAAAGCTCCATTTAAAATAGAATACTTTAATTTAGAGAGAATAGAGGAGGATTTGACATGAAACAGGGAATTAATATCCAAGATCAATTTTTAAATCAATTGCGTAAAGACGGAACTTTAGTAACGGTGTTTTTATTAAATGGCTTTCAATTACGTGGTTATATAAAGGGATTTGATAATTTTACAGTCTTATTTGAATCGGATGGGAAGCAGCAACTTGTGTATAAACATGCCATTTCTACTTTTGCACCTCAACGAAATGTGCAAATTCAATATGAAGAACAAGAATAATTTTTAACCCGTAGCAGCAATAGCGTGTATGATGTTTTCAGACATTGTACACGCTTTTTTGATTTTTTGGAATAAAAAAATGAAATCATTCATCATAAAACTCATTTTCTTTTAATGAAATGCTCATGAGCTGAATAAGATGTAGATAACGGGAAAATTATTTCTTGGGAAAGCGCAAAAGTTGACAAAAACGGTGTTTATTTTTCACTGTTGAAGAATTGTGTCGAAAACATGCGAAATAGGAAATGAAATATAAAGAAATGTAAGGGATGAACTCCAAGTGGAAACCGTTTGGATAGTGAGGTGATGGCTTTGGATCAACCAATCCGAATGAAAAATAATGGTCAAATAAATATTGTATTAAGCTCCAATGCTAAGCAAAAACAAGAAAAAGTACGGAAAGAAGTTGTTCCAAAGACGATTCCACAAGAGCATGCAGCACTTCATGAAATTGAAGAGGAAATGGGAACTCTTGTAGGATTGAATGATATGAAAAAAATGGTCAAAGAAATTTATGCTTGGATTTATATTAATAAAAAGCGGGAAGAAATGGGGCTAAAAGCTGGGAAACAAGCGCTTCATATGATGTTCAAAGGCAATCCTGGGACAGGAAAAACGACGGTGGCAAGAATCATCGGGAAATTATTTCATAAAATGAATGTCTTATCAAAAGGTCATTTAATCGAAGCAGAACGAGCAGATCTTGTGGGAGAATACATCGGGCATACTGCGCAGAAAACACGGGATTTAATAAAAAAGGCTATAGGGGGTATTTTGTTTATTGACGAAGCCTACTCTTTAGGGCGCGGTGGAGAAAAGGATTTTGGAAAGGAAGCAATCGATACACTTGTGAAACATATGGAAGATCGCCAACATGAATTTATCCTTATCTTAGCTGGGTATTCAAAAGAGATGGATCATTTTCTAACCTTGAATCCTGGATTGGAATCACGGTTCCCATTAGTATTTGATTTTGATGATTATACGGTAGATCAACTTATGGAAATTTCTGAAAAAATGTTAAAAGAAAAAGAATATAAATTAAGTTTTGATGCTGAAAGAAAATTCAGGGACCATTTAATCTATTTAAAAACAGAGAAAAATCCCACCACTTTTTCGAACGGAAGATATGTACGGAATGTCATTGAGAAATCAATTCGCTCCCAAGCGATGAGGATCCTTATGCAGAATCATTATAGTCGACAAGAATTAATGACACTACGGAGCAGCGATTTAATATTTCCAGATGGTGAAAGTTGAAAAAAGGAATGTTTGTGAGAGGTTAGTTTAAGAAACGATAAAATTTTGAACGGTTGTCCAAGGCAAGCCTTCAGCGCCTATCGGCTAGCGAATTTCTCCGTTTTCTCCCTATGATAAGTCAACTTCAGCTTGTGAAGGGCCTCGCAGTGTTCCTTTATCTCAGTCTAAACTTGCGAAATCCGTACGCCGATGGGCAAGGCGCTTGCGCATTTGTCTTGTAGCATATAGTAAATCAATCATTTTTAAAGAATAGGGTTGACATTATACCTGTAGGGGTATAATATAAACACATAGGAAATACTGAAATGGGGGAATGGTCATTCGAAGGCTATTAGTGTTAGAATCCTTTTTCTTTCCCATATAAAGGATGTTCGAAGAAAAAGCTGATCTTCAAAATAAATATCTTTGTTTAAAAAATATTTTTTTGTAAAAAATAATACCACAGGGGGTAATATGCATGAAAGCTTTAACTGCTGCTGAAATTTCTAAAATCGTAATGAATCAAGAGAGACTATTTATTTTAGATGTTCGAAATGAAGCGGATTATAAAGACTGGAAAATAGAGGGGAAGAATATCACTTCATTGAACAAACCTTACTTTGAATTACTGGATGGTGTAGAAGAGATTTTGCCTTCATTACCAGCAGATGAGAAGATTCTTGTAGTCTGTGCAAAAGAAGGATCTTCTAAATTTGTAGCGGAGATGTTAGAAGAAGCGGGAGTTTCAGAAGTCTCTTATTTAATGGGTGGTATGAAATCATGGAGTGAATATTTACAACCTGTGAAAGTGTATGAAGATGAAAATATGAAGGTATTGCAATTTATCCGAGTTGGAAAAGGCTGCTTATCTTATATGGTGATTTCAGGAGAAGAGGCTCTTGTTGTCGATCCTTCCCGTTTTCTATCCGTATATGAACAAACCGCAAAGGAAATAGGAGCAAGAATTACTCATATTGTGGACTCCCATTTACATGCAGACCATATTTCGGGAGGCCGTGAATTGGCTGAAAAGACCAAGTCTGAATACTTTTTAATGAAAAGTGAAGGAGCCGTTTTCGATTTTAATGGATTAGAAGATTATCAAGAAATACAATTTGCCAATGTTCATTTACAAGTACTCGCAGTCAAAACACCAGGGCATACCCCAGGTAGTGTCTCTTTCTTTGTAAATGGGCAACTACTTTTCTCAGGTGATACAATCTTCGTCGGCGGGTTAGGTCGTCCAGACTTAGGAGGAAAAGTGAGGGAATGGGCGGAAGATTTATATCATACTGTCTATAATCAAGTAGCAGAAATTGCGGATGATGTCATTGTCTTACCAGGGCATTATGCAAGTTTGGATGAGGAAAAAAATCAATCAGGCTATATTGGTGATACTCTTGGAAATATTCGTTCTCGGAATGATATGATGAACAATAAAGAAATCACAGAGTTTGTTGAACTTGTAGTGGAAAATGCAAAGACATCAACACCGCCAAACTTTGAAGAAATTGTTGCAATCAATCGCGGACAATTACAAGTGGATGGTGACAAACAACAAGAATTAGAAATTGGGCCAAACCGTTGTGCCCTTCATCATTCACATTAAGGTAACATGAGGGAGGTCCTAAAAAGTGATGAATCAAACACTTTTAGGATCTTCCCTCTTTTTTAATTTGAGATAAAAGGAGAATTCAATTTTTTATTTAAGATGAAAAGGGTTAAAATTTTTAAAAAAAGAAACCTTTGATTTTTTATTGGGTTCTTTTTATAATGATTGGGACAGCTATGATAAAAAGTAGGAAAAAAGTCATTAAAATGTAAATTGTGAATATTTTCTGAAATTTTGTTTTACTTTTTTTCTCGTTTAATGTACTATTTATTTAAAGGATGATTATATGAATAAAAAGACGTTAAAAGAAAGAATTGTCGAAACCTCCCTCATTCTATTCGAGGAAAAAGGGTATCATGGGGTTTCGGTAGATCAAATTGTAAAGGAAGCAGGGGCTTCAAAAGGTGGATTTTATCATAATTTTAAATCGAAAGATGAATTGCTTTATCATATTCATGATGTATTTATCTCTTACGTAATTGATAAAGCCCAGGAGGCATATGATCAGTACGACACCCCTATTTCTCGATTATGTGCAATCATCCACTCATTTACAAAAGTATTTGATTTATACAAATTCCATATTACAGTCTTTTATCAAGAAAGCACTTATCTTGCGGGCGAGTTTGAAGCAGTAATAAATGAGAAACGCGACCGCTACCGAAGAATTATTTTACAAGTAATTGAAGAGGGGCAGCAATCAGGTGATTTTCGGGATGTATCTGCAGAGATCTCTACAATGGCATTTATTGGGATGATTAACTGGTCTTACAAATGGTTCAACAAAGAAGGCAAATTCACCATTGAAGAAATTGCAGATATTTTTATTGATTTGATTTTACATTCCCTAATAACGGAAAAAGGCTTAGAGGAATTAACAACGGAACATTTATTACTTCATAAACAGCCGTCAATTTGACAGGCTTTTTATAAACACAATAAGAGACCGACTAGTCTGTCTATTCGGCGTAGTTGGAAAAGGGGGAAATGAAATTGAATTTTGAATTAACAAAAGAACAACAAATGATTAAGGAAATGGTAAGAGATTTTGCTGAACAAGAAGTAAAATCATTTGCACAGGAGCTGGATCAATCAGCTTCATTCAGATGGGAAACATTCGAGAAGATGGGGAAACTAGGTCTTCTTGGAATCCCATTCCCAGAAGAATATGGTGGATCTGGCGGGGATACGGTTTCCTATGCGCTTGCCGTGGAGGAAATTGGGAAAGCGTGTGGGGGAACAGGGTTAAGTTATGCAGCTGCTGTTAGTCTTGGTGCGAGCCCTATTTACAATTTTGGAACTGAAGAACAAAAACACGAATGGTTAACTCCAATGGCGAAAGGTGAAACATTAGGATCATTTGGATTAACTGAACCAAACGCAGGGTCTGATGCGGGGGGAACACGGACAAAAGCAGTATTAGATGGCGATGAATATGTTATTAATGGAGAGAAATGCTGGATTACAAACGCTGGCTATGCTAGGCAAATAATTGTAACCGCTGTCACAGGGAAAAAAGATAATGGAAGAAATATTATCTCAGCTATTATCGTCCCAACGGATACTCCAGGAGTCACGATTAATTGTAATTATGAAAAATTAGGTGTAAAAGCTTCCAATACTTGTGAAATCATTCTAGAAAATGTACGCGTCCCAAAAGAGAATTTATTAGGGGATGAAAAAAGAGGATTTAGTCAATTTTTGAATACGTTAGATGGAGGAAGAATTTCCATTGCCGCTTTATCCGTAGGAATTGCACAAGGTGCCTTCGAAAAAGCTTTGCAATACTCTAAGGAAAGACAGCAGTTCGGTCAACCAATTTCAAAATTCCAAGCGATTCAATTTAAATTAGCGGATATGGCGATGGAAATCGAATTAGCCCGTAATATGGTTCATAAGGCAGCATGGCTAAAAGATAATAGGAAACCGTTTTCAAAAGAAGCTGCATTTGCCAAATTATTTGCATCAGAAATGGGATTCCGGGTATGTAATCAGGCAGTGCAAATTCATGGTGGATATGGATACATGCGTGAATATGATGTAGAGAGACATTTGCGTGACATTAAACTTATGGAAATTGGAGAAGGTACTTCAGAGATTCAAAGAGTCGTAATTTCTAGATTATTAGGATGCTAAAAAGGGAGGATTAATAAAATGGCTGAACTTATCCATCAGACAATGGGTCGATTACTGGAAGAGAGAGCAGCACAATACCCTGATCATGAAGCTCTTGTTTATTCTGATCGTGAACTTCGGATGACTTACAAACAGTTCAATGAGTACACTGATGAAGTGGCGAAAGCATTAATCGCCCTTGGAATTGAAAAGGGAGAAAATATTGCGATTTGGGCAACAAACACTCCTGAATGGGTAAGTATGCAATTTGCCACAGGTAAGATGGGGGCAGTACTAGTTACAGTTAATACAAACTATCGATCAAACGAACTGGAATATTTATTAAATCAGTCAGAATCTACAACGCTAATCTTAATTGAAAATTACCGCGATCATTCTTATGTAGATACGATCAATGAGCTATGTCCTGAACTGAAAGATTCTTTACCAGGCCAATTACAATCACAGCGCGTCCCATTGCTAAAAAATGTCATTGTTTTAAGTGAGAAACAATATAATGGAATGTACAATTGGACACAGCTGTTAGAAATGGCGAATCAGGTGACAGATGAAAAATTAGAAGTGAGAAAAGAGTCTCTCCATTATGATGACGTCATTAATATGCAATATACATCGGGAACAACAGGTTTTCCAAAAGGTGTCATGTTAACGCATAATAACTTAATCAATAATGCAAATAATATCGCCGAATGTATGAATTTAACAAAAGAGGATCGCCTATGTATTCCTGTGCCTTTCTTCCATTGCTTTGGTTGTGTAATCGGAACACTAGCTTGTGTTAGTGTCGGTGCAACGATGGTACCTGTTCAAGAGTTCCATCCAGAAGAAGTGTTGAAAACCGTTGAGAAAGAGAAATGTACGGCCCTTCACGGTGTTCCAACGATGTTCATTAGTGAATTGAATTTGCCGAATTTTGAAAAATATGATCTTTCTTCATTGAGAACGGGTGTCATGGCAGGATCCAATTGCCCTGTAGAAGTGATGAAAGCTGTCATTAACAACATGGGAATGAAGGAAATCACGATTTGCTATGGACAAACTGAATCTTCCCCTGTAATTACACAAACACGTGCGAATGATGAATTCAATCTGCGTGTCGAAACCGTTGGAAGAGCATTGCCAAGTGTTGAAGTGAAAATTGTAGATCCAACAACTAACAAGGAAGTTCCAAGAAATGAGCAAGGGGAATTATGTACACGTGGCTATCATGTAATGAAAGGCTATTATAACAACCCTGATGCAACGAATGAAGCGATTGATCAAGAAGGTTGGTTACATACAGGGGATCTAGCTGTCATGGACGATAATGGATATGTGAAAGTAACAGGTCGATTAAAAGATATGATCATTCGCGGTGGCGAAAATATTTATCCGCGTGAAATCGAGGAGTTTCTATATACACATCCAAAAGTATTAGATGTTCAAGTCGTTGGGGTCCCAGATGAAAAGTATGGTGAAGAAGCAGCAGCATGGATCATTTTGCGAGAAAGTGAAAAAGTCACTGAAGAAGAGATACGTGAATACTGCGATGGCAAAATCTCTCGTCATAAAATCCCAAGATATATCTTATTCACGGAAGAATATCCAATGACTGCTTCAGGGAAAATTCAGAAATATAGATTACGAGAACAGTTTATGGCACTTATAAAATAACTTTTGAAACATCAAAGGAGAGGATCCTATGTTGAAAAAAATATTAATTGCAAACCGCGGAGAAATTGCGCGACGAGTAATTCGTACATGCAAGAGACTGAATATTCAAACAGTTGCTATTTATTCTGAAGCAGATCAACAGGCTTTACATGTAAGGGAAGCGGATGAGGCATATTGTATTGGAAAACCTCCTGTTAATCAAAGTTATTTAAAATTAGAAGAAATCATTAAAGTAGCCAAGGAATCAGGGGCAGAAGCGATTCATCCCGGATATGGATTATTATCTGAAAATGCTACTTTCGCGAAACGTTGTATAGAGGAAGGGATTACATTTATTGGTCCATCCCCGAAAATAATCACTTCGATGGGGAGCAAAATTGAAGCGAGAAAAACAATGAAAGAAGCAGGTGTCCCGATTATCGAAGGGGTGGATCTGCCATTAGAAAATGAAGAGGCAGCGATTGTAGGAGCAAAATCAATTGGCTATCCGTTAATGTTGAAAGCATCGGCAGGCGGTGGTGGCATTGGTATGCAGCTTGTTCATTCAGAGGAAGAGTTAATCAAAGCATTCGCTGGAAATAAAAAGAGAGCAGAAACCTTCTTCGGAGATGGCACGATGTATTTGGAAAGATATATTAGCGAACCACATCATATCGAAGTACAAATCATAGCCGATACTTACGGAAACATTATTCCTCTTTGGGAAAGAGAATGTTCCATTCAAAGACGAAATCAAAAAGTGGTTGAGGAAGCAACTTCTCCTTTCATTAGTGAAGCGACAAGAGAGAAAATGCTCCAGGCAGCAAAGGATGCAGCGAAACACATTCAATATACAAATGCTGGCACAATTGAATTCTTAGTAGATAAGGATCAAAACTTCTACTTTTTAGAGATGAATACAAGATTGCAAGTGGAACATCCTGTAACAGAGGAAATTACCGGACTTGATTTAGTAGAAGAGCAGATACGAATTTCATCTGGGTTAGAGCTGTCCATAAAACAAGAGGATGTCGTGAAAAAAGGACATGCAATTGAAGTTCGAATTTATGCAGAAGATCCAAAAACATTTTTCCCAAATCCAGGGAAAATCACTTTACTGCAACTTCCTGAGGGGGAAGGAATCCGTCACGAATGTGCAGTTGAATCGGGATCTATGGTCACACCTTTTTATGACCCAATGATTGCAAAATTAGTCGTTTGGGGAAATGATCGTGATGAAGCATGTAAACGATTAAAACAAGCATTACTGGATTATAAAATTGAAGGAATTAAAACCAATATTCCAATGTTAATCAAAACGATCAGCCATGAACAATTTTTAAAAGGCTATACAACTACAAAATTTGTGGAAGAATATTATCTCCCAGAATTAGCGACAATTTAAGTTTCTTCCAACAATCAATGGAAAAAAAGGAAAAAGGGAAAAGTCTAGTTTCAAGGAGAAGCGTATAGAAATAGTAAGATTTAAAATCCGAATCCGGAACGATCTTTTCAAGTTGGCGCTTAAAAAGAATGACGATAATACAAATCTCCCTGCTAGACTTTTCCCCAATAATTAGCATATACGGAGGGATACAAAATGGCAACAGTAAAAGCAAGTATGGCAGGTAACGTTTGGAAGGTTTTAGTGTCAGAAGGAGAAGAAGTAAAGGCTGGTCAAGATGTCGTCATTCTTGAATCGATGAAAATGGAGATCCCAATTGCGGCTGAAGAAGATGGAGTTGTACAAAAACTGATCGCTCAAGAAGGAGATTTTGTAAACGAAGACGAAGATTTGCTTGAATTACAGTAGGAGGTTAAATCAATGAAACTTCCCAAACATGTCACTATTAAGGAAGTCGGACCAAGGGACGGTCTCCAAAACGAAATAGAAATGATCCAGACAAAGGATAAGATTGAATGGATTGAAAACTTATCGAAAACAGGATTGTCTTATATTGAAGTCACATCATTTGTCCATCCTAAATGGATTCCGCAACTTGCAGATGCGGTCGATGTATTAAAGGGACTTAAACGTGAGGAGTCCGTGACCTATGCGGCACTTGTTCCTAATATGCGCGGGTTAGAACGAGCACTAGAAGCGAATATTGATGAAGTTAGTGTGTTTATGTCCGCGAGTGAAAGTCATAACAAAAATAATATTAATAAATCCATTGAAGAAACCTATCCGGTTTTGGAGGAAGTGGTTCAAGCAGCAAAAAAAGAAGGGAAGCAAGTTCGTGGCTATCTTTCAACCGTGATCGGCTGTCCTTATGAAGGAAAGATTCCTGTGGAACAGGTGGTCCGTATTACTGACCGATTATTGGAAATGGGGATTGAAGAAATTTCTCTCGGGGATACGATCGGAGTTGGGGTTCCAACTGAAGTAGAAGCATTATTGTCTGCACTTTTAACACGTTTTAATTCTAATTTATTTGCCATGCATTTTCATGACACGAGAGGGACCGCTCTAGCCAATATCTTACAGTCATTAGAAATGGGTTTAACGAAATTTGATAGTTCACTTGGAGGACTTGGTGGCTGTCCGTATGCAAAAGGAGCCTCAGGAAATGTTGCAACAGAGGATTTACTATATATGCTTCAAGGGATGGGGATCAATACCAATATCGATATGGACGCATTACTAAATGCAGCCTTTTTCATAGAAGAAAAATTAGGAAAACAACTAAACAGCAAACAAATGAACATTGCTAGAAAGTAAGAAAGGGGGAGAAAGATTGGGAGATTTTGTGCAAGTAGATCAAGTAGAAAATGGAATTGCACTGATTACTCTTGCAAGACCAGAGGCCGCTAATGCACTGTCAAAGCAATTATTATTTGAATTACATGATGCCATTTATACGATCAAAAATAGCGAAAATATTCGTGTTGTAATCATAACGGGCAAAGGGGAAAAGGCCTTTTGTGCAGGTGCCGATTTAAAAGAAAGAAAAGGAATGAGTCATCACGAGGTTAAAGCAGCTGTTCATCTAATTCGTTCTACAGTGAATGATTTAGAATCATTGCCTCAACCAGTCATCGCAGCCATGAATGGAGTAGCTTTTGGAGGTGGCTTAGAGCTTGCTTTAGCTTGTGATATCCGAATCGCATCTAAGACCGCAAAGTTTGGGTTAACCGAGGCGGCATTGGCCATTATTCCAGGTGCAGGTGGTACACAGCGCTTACCGCGGTTAATTGGGCTAGGTAAAGCAAAAGAATTGATTTATACAGCAAAACGGTTAGATGCAACCGAAGCAGCTGAATATGGAGTTGTTGAATATGTTGCAGAACCGGATCAATTGCTTGAAAAAGCGATTTCACTAGCGAAAGAAATGGCTAAGAATGCTCCGCTTTCACTCGTACAAGCCAAAGTGGCAATAAATAAAGGATATGAAGTCGATCTTATGACAGGACTGAAAATAGAAGAATTGGCGTATAGCGCATTGATTCCAACAGAAGATCGAATGGAAGGTTTACGTGCTTTTCAAGAAAAGCGACCACCTCAATACAAAGGTCGATAAGGAGGATTATAAATGAGCGATGCAAAAATTAAGGAAAAAGAAACTCTGTCTGCGATCCAAGAGGAAAAAGCAAAGATTTTAAAGGGTGGACAACCTAAATATCATGAAAAAAATGAACAGCAAGGAAAACTTTTCGTTCGTGACCGCCTTAAGCATTTATTTGACGGTGACCTACAATTAGAGGATGGAATGTTTGCTAATTGTAAGGACGGGAGCCTTCCTGCTGATGGTGTTGTAACAGGAATTGGAAAAATCCATGGAAAAACAGTCTGTGTAATGGCTAATGATTCAACAGTAAAGGCCGGATCGTGGGGAAAAAGAACGGTTGAAAAAATTATTCGTATTCAAGAAACTGCTGAAAAATTAAGATGCCCACTTTTATATTTAGTTGACTCTGCAGGTGCTCGAATTACCGACCAAATTGAAATGTTCCCTGGTAGAAGAGGAGCCGGGCGTATTTTTTATAACCAAGTAAAGCTGTCTGGGAAAATCCCACAAATATGTTTACTATTTGGACCATCTGCTGCAGGAGGAGCATATATTCCAGCATTTTGCGATATCGTTGTCATGGTTGAAGGAAATGCGTCCATGTACTTAGGATCCCCTCGTATGGCTGAGATGGTTATTGGTGAGAAAGTGACACTCGAGCAAATGGGTGGCGCGAAAATGCATTGTTCGGTATCTGGATGTGGGGATGTATTAGCAAAAACAGAGGAAGAAGCCATTTCATATGTTCGAAATTATTTATCTTATTTCCCATCCAATTATTTAGAAAAGCCTCAAAAGGTTGAAGCGAAAGCACCAGCAAGCTTTGACAAAACGATCGAGGAATTAATCCCAAAAAATCAAAATTCCCCATTTGATATGTATCAATTAATTAACCGGATCATTGATGAAAACTCTTTCTGTGAGATTAAGAAACTATTTGCTTCTGAACTTATTACGGGACTAGCACGACTGAACGGTCAATCGATTGGAATTATTGCGAATCAACCTCGTGTTAAAGGTGGGGTACTTTTCCACGACACAGCGGATAAAGCTGCGAAATTTATTAATCTTTGTGATGCATTCCATATTCCAATTCTATTTTTGGCCGATGTTCCAGGATTTATGATCGGAACGAATGTAGAAAAAGCCGGGATTATCCGTCATGGTGCCAAAATGATTTCGGCTATGAGTGAAGCTACCGTTCCAAAAATGACGGTCATTGTCAGAAAAGCATATGGAGCAGGTCTTTATGCAATGGCTGGACCAGCATTTGAACCGGATTGTTGTATTGCATTACCGAATGCTCAAATCGCAGTAATGGGTCCAGAAGCCGCTGTAAATGCCGTTTATGCGAATAAAATTGCCCAGCTTCCAGAAGAGGAAAGAGCACAATTTGTTGCCCAAAAAAGAGAGGAATACTTAGAAGATATCGATGTCTACCGTTTAGCATCTGAGCTTGTCATTGATGATATTGTTGAACCAGACCGACTGCGTGAAGAATTATCGAGTCGCTTAGATGCTTACATGTCAAAATATGTAGTTTTCACTGAAAGAAAACATGGTGTATATCCCGTTTAATAGGAGGGAAGTAGGATGAAAACAATCTATACAAATTTTCAGGAAGCGGTTAGTGGAATTAAAGATGGAATGACGTTAATGGTCGGGGGTTTCGGACTTTGCGGAATACCTGAAAATTTAATCATGGCTTTGGCAGAGTCTGGAGTGAAAGATTTAACGGTCATATCTAACAATTGTGGAGTCGACGATTGGGGTTTAGGGTTATTGCTTCGAAATAAACAAATTAAAAAAATCATTAGCTCTTATGTTGGTGAGAATAAAGAATTTGAACGTCAACTATTGGCGGGAGAAATCGAAGTGGAACTTACTCCACAAGGGACATTGGCTGAAAAAATTAGAGCCGGTGGAGCTGGAATTCCGGCATTTTTTACACCCGCTGGAGTAGGTACCCCGATCGCCGAGGGAAAAGAAATAAGAGAATTTAATGGAAAAGAATATCTTTTAGAAGAATCATTGGTGGCTGATTACAGCTTAGTAAGTGCTTTAAAAGCAGATAAGGCGGGAAACTTACTTTATAATAAAACAGCCCGGAATTTTAATCCAATGATGGCGGCAGCTGGAAAAATAACGATTGCCGAAGTAGAACAAATCGTTGAAATCGGCGAGATTGATCCAGATTGTGTGCATACTCCTGGAATTTATGTCCAATGCATGATCCAAGGAGAAAAGGAGAAACGAATTGAAAAAAGAACGACCCGATAAAAAAATGTATTCGTCTAGCCCCGACCATATCCTATTGTGGGGCTAGTGCCTTCAAGATGATAAACATGGTAAAAGGAGGGAGTTCATCCTATGGATACACGAGAGAAAATTGCAAGAAGAGCAGAAAGAGAGATTGAAAGTGGAAATTATGTGAATTTAGGAATTGGAATGCCTACATTAGTAGCGAATTTCATTTCTGATGATAAACAAGTCGTATTGCAATCTGAAAATGGACTTCTTGGGATTGGCCCTTACCCGACAGACCAAAATGTTGATCCTGATTTAATCAACGCAGGGAAAGAAACAGTAACAACGATTCCTGGAGCGACTTATTTCGATAGTTCCGAATCATTTGCCATGATTCGCGGTGGTCATATTGATGTAGCCATACTAGGTGGGATGGAAGTGTCTGAACAGGGGAATTTAGCCAATTGGATGATCCCAGGTAAGATGGTGAAGGGAATGGGAGGCGCGATGGATTTAGTCCATGGTGCAAGAAAGACGATTGTCATCATGGAACATGTCAATAAACATGGACAATCTAAAATACTGAAAGAGTGCAGCCTTCCATTAACTGGGAAACGTGTTGTTCAGAGAATTATTACCGATCGAGCGGTTATGGATGTAACAGATGAAGGGTTGAAATTAGTAGAAGTAGCCTCAGGTTTCACAGTCGAGGACATCCAAAATTGTACTGAAGCCACATTAATTATCGGTGATGATGTAAAATTGGCCTCATTTTAAATGGAGAGTTTTAAAAAAACGGAGCTGTCTAAAAGCTACTGGCCCCCCTTATCTCAAATGGATAAGGAGACCATTTTTTAGCTTAAGAGACAGCCCTTTTTATTTCTAAGTTTAAGCAATATTGTTTCCTTTTTCATCGTGCGATTGTTTCTGTAACTTTATACTTGGTAATTTCCAGTGGAATGTATAGGAGAGAACTCTTAATGATGTAATTATAGCAAATAGAATCAGCAAATACAGTGGACTGTTCATTAAATTTAAACCCAAAATCAAGCCAGCCAAGGCGGCCCAAACCCCGTAAATTTCATCTTTTAAGATGAGAGGTTTTCGTTTAGCTAATACATCACGAACAAGACCCCCTCCACTACCTGTTAAAACAGCGGCAACGATGACAGCACTTAAGGGGTGATTCATTTCAGTCGCATATAGGGCCCCTTGAATAGCAAAGGCAGAAAGACCGACTGCATCTGTGAAATTTCCCCATACATGCCAATGCTTTAGTAAGTTATTAGGAAATAAAATGGCTGCTGTGACCGATAATAGCGCAATTTGGAAAAACAACCCTTGACTCCATAAAGCCGAAACAGGGACATCGATCAGTAAATTCCGTATTGCACCCCCGCCAAATGCCGTAATCATACCTAATATATAAACCCCAAATATGTCATACTCCTCTTCCATAGCCACCATGGCACCAGAAATGGCAAAAGCAATGGTCCCAATGATCGTTAAAATATCCCACGTCATGTTCCATATCCCCTTTTTTGTGTGAAAAATGAACCGTATGTTTTGGAGGTAAAAGCTATAATTCTTAAGACATTTCCTCACTTCTGCAAATCGATTTTATCACAGCATTTCTAATTTGCAACGGGTTTCATACACATTTTAATGGGGGCAGATTCCTATTGAATTTAAACTAGGCAAAATAGTTTTTCTGAACAATTTTTGATATGATAAAAGATAGTGATTTTAAGGAGGTTGGGTGTTTATTGGCTGAAAAATTAATGGAGAAAGTGATTTTAGTCGGTTGTCAAATGGATGATGATCCAACACAGTTTTTATATTCTATGGAGGAATTAAAATCTTTAACGGAAACTGCGCAAGGAAAGGTATTATGCACTTTAACGCAAAAAAGAGATCGAATTCATCCAAGTACATATATTGGAAAAGGGAAAGTAGAGGAACTTTCAAGATTGGCGGAAGAAATCGAAGCAGATTTAATTATTTTTAATGATGAATTAACCCCTAGTCAACTTAAGAATTTATCTCGCGTATGTTTGGCACGCATCGTGGATCGAACTCAGCTTATCCTTGATATTTTTGCACAAAGAGCCCGTTCAAAGGAAGGAAAGCTTCAAGTGGAATTAGCACAGCTGCAATATTTACTCCCGCGATTAATTGGGCAAGGAACAGAGTTATCTAGACTCGGTGGTGGTATCGGGACGAGGGGACCGGGGGAAACAAAATTAGAAAGCGATCGCCGTCATATTCGCCGTCGGATCAGTGAAATAAAAAATCAACTCCAAACCATTGTTCGACATCGAGAGCGATATAGAGAACGGAGAATAAAAAATCATGCTTTTCAAATTGCGCTTGTCGGCTATACAAACGCAGGGAAATCCACTTTATTTAATCGCCTAACCCCGGCTGAATCGTTAGAAGAGAACCAATTATTTGCAACACTTGATCCGATGACGAGAAAATTTATTTTACCTAGTGGGTATACGGCACTACTTACGGATACAGTAGGTTTCATTCAAGATTTGCCGACTACATTGGTCGCAGCGTTTCGCTCTACATTAGAAGAAGTGAAGGGGGCAGACCTTCTTCTTCATGTTGTCGATAGCTCTAATCCAGATTATTCCCAACATGAAGAAACCGTGAAGTCCTTGTTGGAAGAGTTAGAATTGAATCATCTTCCCCAACTGACGGTTTATAATAAAATAGATCAAAAACATGAAGAATTTGTCCCGATTTCAAAGCATGAAAAAATGATGATCAGCGCTTTGGATAAAGAGGACCTCCTTCTATTAGTGAATAAAATAGAAGAACAAATGCTAGCATCCATGCAACCCTATTCTATTTTAGTTCCAGCAACTGAAGGAAAATTATTGGCTAGAATCAAATCAGAAACAGTACGGAAGAGTATGATCTTTAACGAAGAAAGTGAATCCTATCAAATAAATGGTTATACATTTACGAATCACCCGGTTTACGGGGAAATTAATAAATACTTACAATAAGGGAGAACATCATGTTTGAATTACTAAAACACGGAAAAAAGATAAAAGAGATTGTACAAGAAATAGAGGAACAGATCCGTCCCGTGCATGAAAACATTGATCGTCAAATGGAGAACAATCAATTTCGAGTATTGCAAAGTTTCCAACATCATCATGTGAGTGAATTTCATTTCCATCCGTCTACAGGTTATGGATATGATGATACAGGAAGAGATTTATTAGAAGAAATTTATGCTGAAGTCTTTGGGGGAGAAAAGGCCCTTGTTAGACCACAAATCATCTCGGGAACCCATGCCATTTCGATTGCATTATTTGGAATATTACGGCCAGGGGATGAACTTTTATACATAACGGGAAAACCCTATGATACGTTAGAGGAGATCGTCGGAATTAGGGGAGAGGGGGTTGGATCCTTAAAAGAATTCGGAATTGGTTACGATAGTGTTTCCCTCAAAGAGAACGGAAAAGTAGACTATGAAGCAATCAAAAAGGCCATTCATTCAAATACGAAAATGATTGGAATTCAACGGTCAAAAGGGTATGCTACACGACCGTCTTTTACAATAGAAGAAATTAAGGAAATGATTACATTTGTGAAAGAAATAAAAAAAGATGCCGTTGTTTTCGTGGATAATTGTTACGGAGAATTCGTTGAAGGAATGGAACCTTGTCATGTTGGGGCGGATTTAATGGCTGGATCCTTGATCAAAAACCCGGGTGGAGGGATCGTCAAGTCGGGAGGGTATATTGTTGGAAAGAAAGAATATGTCGAGGCATGTTCCTACCGTATGACTTCTCCAGGGATTGGTTCAGAAGCGGGAGCAAGTTTATATAGTCTGCATGAAATGTATCAAGGATTTTTCTTAAGCCCTCATATCGTGGGACAAGCATTGAAGGGGGCAGTATTTACATCCGCATTATTGGAGAAAATAGGGATGAATACTTCGCCAAAATGGGATGCAGTGAGAACAGATCTTATCCAGTCGGTTCAATTTGACGACCGTGAGAAAATGATTGCCTTTTGTCAAGCGATTCAATACGCTTCTCCCGTCGATTCACATGTAACCCCAACTCCTAGTTATATGCCGGGTTATGAGGATGATGTCATCATGGCAGCAGGAACATTTATCCAAGGGGCAAGTATTGAGCTTTCAGCAGATGGTCCCCTTCGCCCGCCATATGTAGCCTATGTTCAAGGAGGACTAACTTATTCTCATGTAAAAATCGCTGTTTGCACAGCATTAGATCATTTAATGGAGAAAAAATTATTGTAAAAAAGAGCGGAACCAGCTCTTTTTTCTTTTTTTCTAAAAACTAGAATAGTCGCGGTGAAAAGATGGATTAATATTCTTCCGTCTAAAATCATTATCCTGATCAGTAATTACCTTATTGATTGATGTCAGGAAACCTAACATCAATTTGACAGATAATCAGACATTTTGATAAAATAAAAAAGAAGAGTGAGAGAAAGGGGGATTCCATGATGAGTAGGAGCCAAATACGGCGATCCATGCCTTTGTTTCCAATGAGTACCGTGATGCAATTGACAGAATTAACTGCTAGACAAATACGTTATTACGAGCAACACCAATTGATTTCTCCTGCAAGGACGGAAGGGAACCGTCGACTCTTTTCTTTAAATGATATTGATAAATTATTGGAGATTAAGGAACTACTCGATGATGGAGTCAATCTAGCAGGAATCAAAAAAATTCTCGGTCTTCATGAAGATCAATCAAAAATTCAGGTGGAAGAAGAGAAGCGAACGAAAAAAGAGTTATCAAAGGTTGAATTAAGAGAAATCCTTAAAAATGAACTTCTTCATGCTGGACGTTTCAACCGTTCTTCATTGCGGCAAGGAGATATGTCACGCTTTTTTCATTGATGAATGGATGATTCATGATTCTTAATCCATAGCAGATGATTTATACCATCTTGTATATATATAAATAAGATTTTAAGAACTTTCCTATACGTACTTAGGGGTATAAATAAATCAAGCTGAGGTTAGAATACATTTTAATCATATACTTTTTCGAGAGGAATGGGACAATGGGTAAGTATGGTAGAGAAGATATTATGAAAATGGCTAGTGATGAAAATGTGAAGTTTGTTCGACTTCAATTCACAGACATTTTAGGAACAATCAAAAATGTGGAGATCCCAGTTAGCCAATTACCAAAGGCACTTGATAATAAAATGATGTTTGATGGTTCTTCAATTGAAGGGTTTGTCCGTATTGAAGAGTCAGACATGTATTTATATCCTGATTTAGACACTTGGGTCATTTTCCCATGGACAGCAGAGAAAGGGAAAGTAGCACGATTAATTTGCGATATTTTTAATTCTGATGGCACTCCATTTGCAGGGGATCCACGAAATAATTTAAAACGTGTGTTAAAAGAAATGAAACAACTTGGATTTACTGATTTTAATCTTGGACCCGAACCGGAGTTTTTCTTGTTTAAATTAGACGAGAAAGGTGAACCAACATTAGAGTTAAATGATAACGGAGGTTATTTTGACTTAGCTCCAACCGATTTAGGTGAAAACTGCCGCCGTGATATCGTACTAGAATTAGAAGAAATGGGTTTTGAAATTGAAGCATCTCACCATGAAGTAGCGCCTGGTCAGCATGAGATTGATTTTAAATATGCAGATGCTATTACAGCTTGTGATAATATTCAGACTTTTAAACTAGTTGTTAAAACAATTGCACGTAAGCATGGCTTACACGCTACATTTATGCCAAAACCGCTTTTCGGAGTGAGTGGTTCAGGAATGCATTGTAACTTATCTTTATTTAAAGATGGCGAAAATGTTTTCTTTGATCCGAACGGCGAATTACAGCTTAGTGAAAAGGCTTATCAATTTATTGCGGGAACGATTAAACATGCAGTCAATTATACGGCTATCACAAACCCAACTGTCAACTCTTACAAACGTTTAGTTCCAGGTTATGAGGCTCCATGTTATGTTGCTTGGTCTGCTCAAAACCGTAGTCCATTAGTCCGGATTCCATCATCACGTGGATTAAGTACACGTGTAGAAGTAAGAAGTGTTGACCCTGCTGCAAATCCATATTTAGCTATGGCTGTTTTATTGGAAGCGGGTCTTGACGGCATTAAAAACGGCCTAACCCCTTCAGCACCAGTTGATCGAAATATATACGTCATGAGTAAAGAAGAAAGAGTAGCTGAAGGGATTATTGATCTACCAGCTACATTGTACGAAGCATTAGAAAGCTTGAAAAACGATGAAGTGATTAAAGAAGCATTAGGAGATCATATTTTAGAACATTTTATTGAAGCAAAAGAAATCGAATGGGATATGTTCCGCACTCAAGTTCATCCGTGGGAACGTGAACAATATATGAGCATGTATTAATAAAAGAACCCCCTTATACTATTCGTATTGAGGGGGTTCTTTTGTGGATAAATTACCTCGTTCTCAAGCAAAAGTCTATGCTATCCATCAACAAAAGGTGCAGATGGGGAGTTAATCAGGATATGAAAGGCGTAATAATAGGTAACCTAATATGGGGCTTCAAGAAGATCGATGTGGAATCGGGATTTTGGCATTAGCCCACAATTTCCTGAAAGTGGCGGACATCTGTCGACTACTTTCAAATAAAAATTGAAAAAACAGGTGGAGAAAAACAGTTCGTTTTTCTCCACCTATTTTATTTTAGAGGCTTATTGGACAGCCCCATTTATTCCATCTTTCTCAACTTACGATATCAACTAAGCCCGATTCTTCATTTTAAAAATTTCTCGATCATGCTCGCCTAATTTCATATAAATGTATTCAAGATCTTCTAAAGTGGCTACTTGTTCTAAATGAGCAATAGTCTCAGCGTGGTATTCTGATAATTTCCCTGTTTGATTAAAAACACTTGTAATACGCTCATTTCCCTTTTGTTGTTCATGTTCAATTTTGTTCACTTTATCATCTATACCGCTAACTTTACTATCAAGATTTTGAACTTTAGAGTTTAAAGTGCTAACATCTCGTTTCAAGCCATTAACATCTTGTTTCAAGCTGCTGACATCCTGTTTCAAGCCACCGACGTCCGCTTTTAAACCAATAACATCTTCTTTCAAACCTTTTAGTTCCTCAAGTATTTGCTGTAATAATTGGTCACTCATCTATTTCACCACCTTTTCTAATATAATGAACCTCATGTCATTCTTTCTTTCGCCATCATCGTAATCAACTTAAAATGTTCTTCAAGAATTTTAAGTTGAAAAAACTAAAAGAAATGTTCAAAGTGGATTTCCTAGATTTAATTTTATCACAAAACATTAAGGGGGGTGGGAAATCAATAATAAAATCAACTTATATCAAACAAATGAAATTTACCCCCCACAATGGACAACTGCAGTTTCTTCTCATATTCCTCACTAATAGACTCGCAATTTAATTTTTTCTTCTAGTAACCTTTCTACTATTTTTTATCATAGTTTAGTCATCGCCTTCATATGAATCTTGTAAGTAAATAAAAAATGAGGATGAAGAGTAGATGATAAAAGGAGCCTTCCAAACGGTTTTATCCATCATTATTATACTTTTTATCATTGCGGCCGTTTCCTTTTCGGGAATAAAAATAAGTGACCAAAATCTATTCGATAAAGATGAACTAAAAAGCGAATCACTGATTTACCTTATGTCACTTGAAAATCATCACTTATCACGGTTAATTCCAAACTACCAAAAAACATCAGTCGTGGAGGCAGTGATAAAGTTTATTACGAGTATTAATTTGAAGGATCAAAGGTCATTGTTGATTAGTGAAATTAGTGGGTTAGAAAATTATAATTCAACGATATTCGTCGCCGGAAGAGGGACTGATTTTACTAATTTGCCGATTGAAACCCCGCCACACCATGAAATGAGGAATACACAATCAGATCACGATGGTAATCATGAACAGAAAGAAAATATTCAAAATATAGAGGGAGAAGGAAAGATTTACATTTATCATTCTCATAATCGGGAATCGTTTCTCCCTGTTTTAGATGGTGTAAAAAATCCTAATCTTGCTCATGACCCCGACAAAAATGTGACATTACTAGGAAAAAGATTGTCAGATAATTTAAGAGAAAAAGGGATACAGACGATTGTGGATACGACAGATATTTATGGGGTCTTAATGAAAAGAGGGCTGAAATATCCATCATCATACAATGTATCGAGGGAGTTCGTTCAAGCATTTTTAAAGGAAAATGATCGTATTCAAATGATGTTTGATATTCATCGTGATGCAAGGCCAAAAAAGGTAACCACGACTACGATCAATCAGCTTTCATACGCCCGGCTGTTCTTTGTTGTAGGTGTGTCCCATCCGAATTATGAAGAAAATCTCAAGTTTGCTAAGACTTTGAATCATGAACTTGAGAAGAAGTATCCTGGAATATCCCGTGGTGTATTTGGTAAGAGCAGTAAAGAAGGGAATGGAGTGTACAATCAAGATCTATTAGCTCATTCCGTCATCATCGAGGTTGGCGGTTATGAAAATAATATGGAAGAGTTGAATCGAACCATTGATGCTTTAAGTGGAGTCATTTCCGATTATTATTGGCAAGAAGCGAAGGAAGTGCAAAAGTAAAGAATCTCCCCCTCAAGAAAGCTGAGGGGTAAATATTATTGGATATGTCGAAATACACCGATCACTTTTCCTAAAATGATGACATTTTGTAAAATAATTGGCTCCATTGTAAAGTTCTCTGGTTGAAGTCGAATAAAATCTTTTTCCTTGAAAAAACGTTTGACTGTTGCTTCATTCTCTTCTGTCATGGCAACAACGATATCACCGTTTGAGGCTGTGTGTTGCTGTCTAACAATCACATAGTCACCATTTAGAATTCCGGCTTCTATCATACTATCACCCATAATTTCAAGCATAAATACTTGACTATCAGCTGATGCGAATTGTTCAGGTAGAGGAAAATATTCTTCTACGTTTTCAATGGCAGTGATCGGAAGTCCAGCTGTTACTTTTCCTACAAGAGGTACATTCATAATGTTTTGCCGTGGAATGGTATCTTCTTCATAATTTAAAACTTCAATTGCTCTAGGTTTAGTGGGGTCACGACGGATAAGTCCCTTTTTTTCCAAACGTGCTAAATGTCCATGAACAGTTGAACTGGAGGCTAATCCAACCGCTTCGCCAATTTCCCGAACAGACGGGGGATATCCCTTTGTTCTTACTTCGTCTTTAATAAAATCAAGAATATCTTGTTGCCTTTTAGATAATTTTGTCATATTCAGCACCTCTAATATTTGTCTGTTATGTAAATTATAGCACGAGTTCATATCGGATACAAACATAAGTTCGAATTTTTATCTTGACACAAACAAACGTTCTTATTATGATGTTTGTAGAAATAAGTCGAACAAATATTCGTACGGAGGGATATTTATGATAAAATCTATTTGTAAGAAACATATTTTTTCACTTCTATTTGTTGGTGTCATGTTTTTGGCTGGGGGGTTCGTTATATTGCAATTAGATTCAGAAGTAGAGTATCAAACCATCCTAGTGAAAAACGGAGATTCACTCTGGAGTCTTGCTGATGATTATCATCATTTGCATTTAATGAAGACGGAGGAATTTGTCGAATGGGTAGAAGCAAAGAACCATTTATACTCAGAAACGATTAAACCAGGGGATACGTTGATCGTCCCTATTAAAGTGACGAAAGAAAATATGCAGGATCATATTGCATTGAAAGAGGAGTAAAAAGAAATGAAGGCGATTATTTACTGTCGTGTTAGTACGACAAAACAATCTCAAGAGACTTCTTTAGAACGCCAAGAAGAAGAATTGCAACAATTAGCGAAGAGCAAGAATTATCAGATTGAAGAAGTCATAAAAGACCAAGCTAGTGGATATGACCTGGATCGACCTGGGGTTTTACATATGCTGGATCTTTTGAAAAATGATGAGATTCAAGCGGTTTTTATTCAAGATGAAACAAGAATTGGGAGAGGAAATGCTAAAATCGCCCTTTTACATTGTATTATGAAGGAAGGGGTTACTGTTTATAGTATCGATCATAATGGGGAGATCCAGCTTTCAGAATCGGATTCAATGGTCTTAAAAATCGTAAGTATAGTAGAAGAATATCAAAGGAAAATTCATAACCTGAAAATAAAACGGGGAATGAAACGAGCAGTAAAAAAAGGCTTTCGTCCTGAGAAAAACTTAAAACATGCCGGACATAACTCAGGGAGAGAACGAAAAGAAGTACCTGTCGAAGAAATCATTCGGTTAAGGGACAATCATTTAACCTTTGCAGAAATTGCGGCCACATTAAGAGGTTTTGGGTATAATGTCTCAAAGGCAACTGTTCATCGCAGATATCAAGAGTATATAGATGCCAATGAAAAGACATTGAATTCATGAATCTTGTCATTTTATTGCTTTTCTAGTATGATGACCAATATTATAAATAGAATAGAAAAGGAGAACAAGCATGCTTTCACCTAATAAAATTGCAAGAATTAATGAATTAGCCAAAAAAGCAAAAGCTTCTGGCTTAACAGAAGCAGAAGCGAAAGAACAGTCCAAACTTCGAAAAGAATACTTAGAAGCATTTAGGAAATCTGCACGCAAAACAATAGAAAATGTTCGTGTTATGGATCCAAATGGAAATGACGTCACTCCTGAAAAACTTAAACAGATTCAAAACAATAAAAAGCTCCATTAATAGATGATTCAATCCATATCTTGTCTGTTTCACTTTTTGAAACGATACGATTTTTTAATGACTCTGAATAATAGCAAAAATGAAGGAAGCCATATAAATTATAGAAACCAAACAGTAAGTTCTTATATTGTTCATTATATATTGTATAAATACGAAAAGAACTATAATATTAAGAATGTAAATAGTGAAAGGAAAGGATGGTCAACATGTTTGATAATACCGACCAATTGGCAATAAATACGATTAGGACATTATCAATTGATGCAATTGAAAAGGCTAAATCTGGTCACCCAGGCATGCCAATGGGAGCTGCTCCAATGGCCTACACCCTATGGACAAGATTTATGAATCATAATCCGAAAAACCCAGAATGGTTTAATCGCGATCGATTTGTACTTTCGGCTGGTCATGGATCTATGCTTTTATATAGTTTGCTTCATTTATCCGGATATGAATTATCAATGGATGATTTAAAAGATTTTCGTCAATGGGGAAGCAAAACGCCTGGACACCCTGAATATGGACATACAAAAGGGGTAGAAGCTACAACAGGACCATTAGGTCAAGGGATTTCCATGGCTGTTGGAATGGCTATGGCTGAACGTCATTTAGCTGCTGTATACAATAAAGAAAACTATGAGCTTATTAATCATTATACATATACTATTTGTGGTGACGGAGATTTAATGGAGGGAGTTTCAGCAGAGGCTGCCTCACTAGCTGCCCATTTGAAATTAGGTCGTCTGATCGTATTATATGATTCCAATGATATCTCCCTTGATGGTGATTTAAATAAATCATTCTCTGAAAGCGTTGAAGGGCGATTTAAAGCCTACGGATGGCAATATATTCGCGTTGAGGATGGAAATAACCTAGAGGAAATTTCTAAAGCAATTGAAGAGGCGAAAACCGATGAAAACCGCCCTACAATGATCGAGGTTAAGACGGTCATTGGTTACGGATCTCCAAATAAATCTGGGAAATCAGATGTTCATGGAGCCCCATTAGGAGCAGATGAATTAAAACTTACGAAAGAATATTATAAATGGACATTCGAGGAAGACTTCCATGTGCCAACTGAAGTATATGATCGCTTTAACGAACAAATTGTTCAGGCTGGGGAAGCAAAAGAAAAAGAATGGACAAAAATTTATTCACAATACAAAAAAGACTATCCTGAACTTGCTCTTCAATTAGATCGAGCTATTCAAGGGGAATTACCTGAAGAGTGGGATGAAAAAATTCCAGCTTATGAAGAAGGAAAAAGTTTGGCAACTCGTGCTTCCTCAGGTGAAGTCATCAATGCGATTGCTGAAAAGGTTCCAACTTTTATGGGAGGTTCAGCAGACCTAGCTGGTTCGAATAAAACAACTATTAAAAATGAAGAAGATTTTCTTCCAGGGACATTCGAAGGCCGTAATATTTGGTTCGGAGTTCGGGAGTTTGCGATGGGGGCCGCTATGAATGGGATGGCATTACATGGAGGAGTCCAAATATTTGGCGGGACTTTCTTCGTTTTCTCCGATTATTTACGTCCTGCGATCCGTTTAGCAGCGTTGATGGGCCTTCCTGTCACATATGTATTCACACATGACAGTATCGCGGTTGGAGAAGATGGACCTACACATGAACCGATTGAACAGATTGCCGCATTACGTGCCATGCCGAATTTATCTGTTATTCGTCCCGCTGATGGGAATGAAACAGCTGCGGCGTGGAAGCTCGCATTAACATCGAAAACAACGCCAACCGCCCTTGTATTAACTCGTCAGAACCTGCCAACGTTAAAAGGGACAAACCAAAATGCTTCAAAAGGTGTTGAAAATGGGGCATATGTCATTTCCCCTTCTAAAAAAGAAGTGGCAGACGCCTTACTTTTAGCAACAGGTTCTGAAGTTCATTTAGCGACCGAAGCACAAGCAGTATTAGCTAAAGAAGGGATCGACGTTTCCGTAGTTAGTATGCCTTCTTGGGATCGTTTTGAAAAACAATCGGCTGAATATAAACAATCGGTTATACCGAAAAATGTGAAAAAACGTTTAGCAATTGAAATGGCTTCTTCATTTGGATGGGCTCGTTATGTTGGCGATGAAGGTGAAGTATTAGCTATCGACCAATTTGGCGCATCCGCACCAGGTGAAAAAGTGATGGCGGAATATGGATTTACTGTAGAAAATGTAGTAAATCAAGTGAAACGTTTACTAGACCGATAAAAAATGCAAAAACAGCTGTTTCCTGTAAAAGGGAATAGCTGTTTTTCATGTATTAAAAGAATACCCTAATGATGGAAATTTTTTTTAAACCTTTGGATGAAAAGAGGATAATGGTGGTAACCTACTGCTATAAGGGAAGATACCGAGATGATGATTTGGATGGAGCCATTTATTAAAATGATGATGATAAAGCGTCAAAAGGCACATCATTACTAAAATTCCTCCTTTTATCGACAAAAGTAGTTTTCTTTTTTTTCAACATTCTACAGTAGCCGCTTGTAAAATTTTCTATAATAGAGAAAAGGACAAGCGGGGAGGAATGAAATTGCGTTCTTATCAAATCTATTGGGTTGTAGATGAGTTTGCAAACTATTTTTATGGTCGAGAGCGTGTATTTTTCAACTTATTTTCCGAATGGAAAAAGACAGACGGAATAGAGAAGACGATCCTAGAAAAGCAAGTACAGTTTATTACGAGACCGATTCCCTATTTACATATTCATCGGCTTTTACATCATTTTTTTCAGAAAAGAAAAGGGTTTATGAATGAGGGGAGAGTATACCAAATTCATTTTCCGAAAAAATCGAATTATAGTATACTTCGGGTAGAGGATCGAAAATTACTGATCAGTGCTAAAGGTAGCTATGATGCAGAATCTATATTTTTTGAACCATTGGAACATTTCCACGGGAGACTACTGGCAATTGACTTCGAAAATGAAAGATATGGTTGGTTAAAGCCAATAAAGGAAAGAAAATACGTTTAATTCCATAATAAATATTGTATAATTACTTCTTGTTTAGTACACTCTTAATAGACAACATGAAGGAGGAAGTTTTATGTGGTATGTTCTAGTCGGTATTCTAGCATTACTTGCTGGAGTCGCACTAGGGTTTTTCTTTGCACGTAGATATATGATGAACTATTTAAAGAAGAATCCGCCAATTAATGAACAAATGTTAAAAATGATGATGATGCAAATGGGACAAAAGCCGTCTCAGAAAAAGATCAATCAAATGATGAACGCCATGAATAAACAATTTAAAGATTAAATCACTAGCACTCAAATTTGTGAGTGCTTTTTATGTTTTTTAATTAGAAATGCAAGTCAGTTTCTTTGTATTAGGGAAGGGGAATAGGGTAAACTGGGTGGGAACTATTTAATCGCAAGAATCGGTTTCTGTTTTGGATAGGCCGGGCTTCCTTTTATCTATAAAAAATATGTCTCATTCGCAAATGATTCTCAAAATTCATAAAGAAAAAGTAGGTCATGGAAGCATCAACCTACTTTATTATTTAGTAACGAGTGATTTCTCAATAGATGATTTTTTTATATATAACCGATTATAGTCATTCAATAATGAATCGAGCTCTTGACTATACTGAATAGCGATAGGAGAGTTTAAACCATTATTAGCTACAATCCCAATAAGTTCGTTCCGTTTATTTTCGATTTGTTTAAGAAGTTTTTCCCTAGACACTAGATTTGTTCCTTTCATTCGTGATCAACATTTTGCAAAGGTCATGGTGGCTACTTTATTCGATTGGTGAACCCCAATCATATGGGATTTCGACCATTTTCTCCTAGCTGTATTAAGTATAACCAATCTTTTACACTTTTTCAAAATGAAATTATCAATTTCCAGCTGTTCCCGTCGAAAAAAGACGAGTTTGTATTTAAATATCCATTCCTTGAGTAATTTGATCGTTTTATTCTGCTTTTTCTCTTAAGGAAGGACACAAATCTTTCATATTTTTTATCCTAATATAATTCAGGTGGCTTTGTTAGAATGGAGTAAGGAGGTTGTTTTACAAATGACGGATATTAATATCTTTTTTGCTTTTGGCGCGGGGTTTTTAAGCTTTATTTCTCCGTGTGTGTTACCGCTTTATCCAGCCTTTCTTTCCTATATTACAGGGATGAGCGTTAATGATTTAAAAAATGAAAATGCGATGTTACATCGTAGAAGTATTCTGCATACATTATTTTTCTTAATCGGGTTTTCTATTATCTTTATTGCACTTGGATTTACTTCATCATTTATTGGCGACTTTTTCAATCGGTATCAAGATTTAATCCGCCAAATTGGTGCAATCTTAATTGTATTCTTTGGATTGGTCATATCAGGTGTATTCCAACCGAAATTTATGATGGCGGATAAACGAATTGAGTTTAAAAACCGACCAAGTGGTTATATAGGCTCTATTTTAATTGGGATTGCTTTTGCTGCCGGCTGGACTCCTTGTATGGGTCCAATTTTAGGAATGGTCATTGGTTTAATTGGGACGAATCCTAGTTCAGGATTATTGTATATGATTGCTTATATTCTTGGATTTGCAATTCCATTTTTCATTCTTTCCTTCTTTATCGGAAAAATGCAGTGGATTCGTAAACACGGAGCCATGATCGTTAAAATTGGTGGTTATTTAATGGTTGTAATGGGGATTGTCCTTTTCTTCGATTGGATGACAAAAATAACGGTTTTATTCACAGAGTTATTCGGCGGATTCCAAGGTTTTTAATTTTTTCCAAGGAAAATATCGGCAATTGCTTATTGCTAATTCAAAATTACCAGTGATATAGTTGAATATAATAACATAACATCTCCAAAAGAATGATGAGGAGGAACATCGAGTGGCAACTATATTAATAGTAGATGATGCGAAGTTTATGAGACTAACACTTGCGAATATGTTAGAAAAACTTGAACATAAAGTGATCGGAGAAGCGGAGAATGGGAGACAGGCAATTGAGCAATATCGGGATCTACAACCCGACCTTGTAACGATGGATATTACCATGCCTGAAATGAATGGAATTGAAGCGGTTTCAGTGATTACATCAGAATTTCCTGACGCTAAGATCATTATTTGTTCTGCCATGGGACAACAACGGATGGTAATGGAAGGAATTGAGGCTGATGCAAAGGACTTCATTGTGAAACCGTTTGACGAAACCCGAGTAAATGAGGCGATTCGCAGAGTATTACCTTAAGCTGTTTCTTTGGAAACAGCTTTTTGTTTTTTCGTGGACTCCATCGCTCTCGTTTCCTTTATGTCAGTCGAAACTTACGAAATCCGTACGCCGATGAACAGGCGCTTTCGCATTTGATCGTCTAGCTACAGCGCCTATCGGCTAGCGAATTTCTCCATTTTCTCCCTCCGATAAGTCAACATCGGCTCGTGGAGTACCTCGCCGTGTTTCCTTTATCTCAGTCGAAACTTACGAAATCCGTACGCCGATGAACAGGCGCTTTCGCATTTGTTCTTCCAATGAATTTAATATATAATATCAATGCAAACTAGTGTACGAAGGATGATTGATATGTTGATTATAGCCTCTACAATAATGGCAGTAATAATGGGGACTTTAGTTATTTTTGTTAGGATGAAAGCTGCGCAGAAACCGACATCAGTAAAAAAAATCATTTTACCTCCCTTTTTTATGAGTACAGGTGCACTCATGTACATTTTTCCACAGTTTCGATTAACATCTATGGAAATAATTGAATCGATTGTGGTAGGGCTTTTGTTTTCCATCATTTTAATTAAAACATCCAATTTTGAAATTAAAGAAAATGATATATATTTAAAACGGTCAAAAGCATTTATCTATATTTTAATTGCTTTATTAGTCGTTCGTTTAGTAGGGAAGGTGCTATTAAGTTCAACGATTGAAGTAGGACAATTAAGTGGGATGTTCTTCCTTTTAGCTTTTGCCATGATCGTCCCTTGGAGAATTGCCATGTATTTGCAATATCGAAAACTTTTAAATAAAGTGAGGCAGGATTCAATTGAGGCTAATCCGATTAGTTGATAGAAATAAATAAAGAGAGGAAGCATGGTACTCCTCTCTTTTGCCTCCCTTATTAGAATAAATGTTCATAGGGAGTTACATCAATTTGCATTTCATGAAGTTTCTTTCTTAAAAATTTATGATCACGTTTCGGAGTGGCAACGATGTATCCTCGGATGACATGTTCTTGGGTAATTCGCTCCGCTCGATCTTTTAAAGCAATTTCGCCAATTTTCCCTGCGATTTTATGACGGGCTACATCGCGGAATAGTTCTGGAACAGGGCTCACCAATTCCTCTAAAAATTGTTTTTGATCCTCTGGCCAAAGCTTTCGAGTTTGGTTCACATAGTATTCTTCCCAGTCCATATCCGATTTACCATCTGCCTTTGGTAGTTTTTTCAAAAACTTCCGGAACATGAAAAACCCTCCAATAGCAAACGATCCCATTAAGACAACAACCCAAAATAAGATAAAATATAAAAACCAACCCTCAAGCATGAAAAATACCTCCGAAATCCTTCTATTCGTAATTATTATAGTAAACGGTTAAACTGTAGACAAGGGAAAGGTTCTTTATTATATAATTGTTCGACCAAAACGTTAGTGGCTACTCATTTAAATGGTAAGGACAAATGATTGATTTACTAAAAAAATAGTAGTAAGATGGTTTCAATATGGGGCTGATTACTATGCTGGTGCAGGTCGTAGTCTTCAAAACTATTCGAGAGGCGCGTGTCGTCTCTGCTGGGTTCGATTCCCAGGCAGTCCCGCCAAATAAGATGATGAACTGAACAGCTAGTATTGGACTAGCTTTTTTTATTTTAGATAGATAGAAAAGAAGATTGAAAATTTAATCTATTTATCATATAATAAGAACAGATGTTCCCTTTTTAATTAAAATCAATGAAATCGATGTTTTTGATATAATGGACTTCGATAACAAGCTTAGTAGAGGTGTTTTCATAATGAAATTTATTCATACAGCTGATTGGCATTTAGGTAAATTAGTACATGGAATTTATATGACCACACAACAAAGAGAAGTCTTGCAGCAATTTGTAAAGCTTGTGGAAGAGGAGAGACCTGATGCGGTTATTATCGCTGGTGATTTATATGATCGCTCCGTTCCACCAGTAGAGGCTGTGGAATTGCTTAATGAGATGTTATTTACGATAAATGTAGAACTCAAAACACCCATTGTCGCTATTTCAGGTAATCATGATAGTGCGGAAAGACTTTCATTTGGTGCATCGTGGTTTCAGCATAGTCGATTTTATCTAAAAGGTGGATTAACAAACGATTTTAGCCCGGTAAACATAAATGGGGTAAATTTTTACCTTATTCCATATGCAGAGCCTGGAATTGTCCGTGAGCTATTAGATGATGAGTCGATTCATTCCCATGAAGAGGCGATGAAGGCAATGGTTGGAAAAATAGAAAAACAATTAAATCCCAATGAAGCGAATGTGTTAGTCGGGCATGCGTTTGTACTAGGTGGGACGACATCTGATTCAGAACGTATTTTGTCTGTTGGGGGCTCAGGCTGTGTTCCAAGTGATGTTTTCTCTCCATTTGATTATACAGCACTTGGGCATTTGCATAGCCCCGATGCTATTAAACATAAAACGATTCGCTATTCTGGCTCTCTATTAAAATATTCTTTTTCGGAAGCAAAACAACGAAAGAGTGTCTCGATTATTGAGATGGATGAGAAAGGGAACTTTTCCTTAAAAGAACATTCTCTCACACCATCCTTAGATATGAGGGAAATAGAAGCATTTTTGGATGAGCTATTAGATCCTGCCTTTTATCAACAGCAGAACACAGAAGACTATATTAAAGTTATTTTGAAGGATGAAGGGGCAATTGTGGATCCCATGGGAAAACTCCGAAAAGTATATCCAAATATCCTTCATTTAGAACGAAAGATTGAAGCAATTGATCTACGAAAAAAACAAAGCTACCAAACAGTTCGGGATGAGAAAAAATCAGATTTAGATCTATTTACTCACTTTTATGAACAAATGACAAGTCAATCATTTTCAAGTGAAAAACGGGAAATTATGAAGAATGTCATGGACAAGGTAAAGTTGGAGGCTGAAAGCAGATGAGACCACTTAATTTGATGATGCAAGCGTTCGGACCTTACGCAGAGAAAGAAGAAATTGATTTTCGAAAATTAGGGAATCGAACCATGTTTGTCATTTCAGGGAAAACCGGTTCTGGTAAAACGACGATATTTGATGGAATTAGCTATGCCATATACGGGAAAGCAAGTGGAGAGGACCGCAATGGCAACGAACTTCGCAGCCAGTTTGCGAAGGATAATCTTTTGACCGAAGTATCTTTATTATTTTCATTAAGAAATAAACTCTATTACATATGGCGCTCCCCTCAACAGGAGAAAAAAAAGGAACGCGGTGATGGGTATACAACTGTCAATGCTAAAGCGGAATTATATGCGATCAATCATGAGGGAAAAAAAGAAATACTCGCTGGAAATGTTCGTGAAGTAGATGAAAAGATAAGAGAGCTGATTCAATTGGATGCGAATCAATTCCGGCAAATTTTAATGATCCCCCAAGGTGAATTTCGTAAGCTATTAATATCTGACAGCAAAGAAAAAGAAGTCATTTTGCAACGACTTTTTTCCACTCAGTTTTATAAAATGATAGAAGAGAGATTAAAAGCAGAAGCAACGGAACTAAAAAATCAAGTCCATCACCTTCTGAATGAACGGAACCGGCTACTAGGAAGCATACAACCATACTCTCAAACGATGCAAAATCTTCTTAAAGAAAATACCTTAAATGAAATCGAAATCACACAGCTATTAGATAACGAGCTATTACAAATGAAAAATAAACAATCCATATTAATGGATGAATATGAAAAAAGCCAAAAGGCACATGATGAGATCATTGAACAGCAAACTCAAGCGAAAGTCTTACTCGACCAATTTACCCATCAAATGCGATTACAGAACGAAAAAATCAAGCTTGACGAGGACCGGGAAAAAATTCATCAACTCGAACAGGATCTCCTGTTAGCGAATAGGTCCGGTAAATTAGCTCAGCAAGAAGAATATTGTCGAAAATTAAGCAATGAGAAAAAAGAGTTAACATCTCGACAACAGAAATTGCAAGAACAATTTCAAAACATTCAGCAAAAACTAGAACAGGTAAAGCAACAATATGAAGAGGAACAAGGTCGAGAGGGAGAACGTAATGAACTCGCTAAGGAAATCAATCAATTAGAATCGATGAAGCCGTTAGTCTATTCTTTTTCCAACGAGAAAAAAGAGCTTGCCCTACTTCAGACAAAAGCCCAGGAAGTGCACCGTAATAAACAGCAAACGCAAATACAACTAGAAAAAATCGAGAAAGAGTTGGAACAAATCGATCGAAAGGTTAATCAAGTAAACGAATTGAAAGTGCAATTTTTGAAAGATCAGATGCAGCAAGAGAAAACAAAGCAAGTCTGGATGAAATTGAACAAAATAGCGAATTGGCAATTAGAGCTGCAAAAACTACATGTAGTGGAAACGAAAGAACTTGAAGAATTCCAACATATTGAAAGGTCTTTTGAAGATGCAAAGGCAACATTGCAACATCTTGAAGAGAACTGGCGGGATGGACAAGCAGGATTACTTGCCGAGCAATTACTAGACAATGCCCCATGTCCTGTTTGTGGTTCAACTCACCATCCTAATAAAGCAATGGTCCAAGAAAATTTACCAAGTGAGGAAGACCTGAAAGCGGCTAAAGAAACCGTCTTACAATATGAAAATGAAAAACATAAAAAGGAAAGGAAATTATTTGAATATCAATCCAAACGGGAAACGCTGGAATATAATATTCAGGAAGAATCAGATGCAATAACGAAGTCCGTTGGGAACTATTCAGTTGAACAAACGGCTTATTTCCAAGATCATCTTCAACAGGAAATGGATTTGATGAATACAAGGATGTCTAGCAATGCCGATATCATTCATCAACATCCTATATTAGTTGAGAAAATGGAAAGTTTAAAAAATATGCAAGTGCAGGAAAAAGAACAATTAGCTACCTATGAACGAAAAGAAAATGAAGTCAAGGAACAATATATTGCAAAGCGGACACAAGTTGAAAAAATGACAGAATCAATTCCAGAAACCTTACATCAAAAGGAAGTATTTGATAAAGAATTAAATGGAATGGTTTTAAAACAGAAAAAAATGAAACAAAGGCTGGAGGAAACAGAGAAACAGTATTATGATTTTCAAATTCAAACGAAGGGCTTTCAGTCGAGATTGGATGAAATGCAAACAACGATCGAAGAAAAAAATCAATCATTAGAAACAGAAAAATCATTATTTTTATCGATGATGAAAGACGAACAATTTGTGGATTACAAACATTATGAGCAGTCAAAACGTTCAGAGGATCAAATAAATAAAATTCAACAACAAATTCGACATTATCATGAGACCTATCGTTCGATTACAGACCGATTACAAGAATTAAACCAAAACTTACAAAATGTCAAAAAACCCGATCTGATAGCTTTGGATGAAAAATTTAAAAAAATCAATGAACAATTGGACAAGATTAATCAGGAAATGAGTAATATCCAGCATAATATACGCTTTAACGAGCGAATTCAACATGAGCTTCAATCATTAAATGTTCAGCTAAAAGAGCTAGAAGAACAGTATAAAATGATTGGTGATTTATCCGATATCGCTTGCGGACAAAATGTTCATCGATTAACATTTGAACGCTTTGTTTTAGCCGCATTTTTAGATGATATTTTACATGTAGCTAATCAGCGACTTACCAAAATGACGAGTGGACGTTATCAGCTGTTAAGAAAAACAGAACGCGCGAAAGGGAATACGCAAAGTGGCTTGGAATTGTTAGTTTTCGACCAATATACTGGACAAGAACGTCATGTGAAGACACTATCAGGGGGCGAAAGTTTTAAAGCAGCTTTATCCCTTGCGTTAGGGCTTGCAGAAGTTGTTCAACAATATTCAGGAGGAGTTTCACTTGAAACAATGTTCATTGACGAAGGATTTGGAACGTTAGATCCTGAATCATTAGATCAGGCTATTGAATCATTAATGGAAATTCAAAATAGTGGTCGTTTGGTAGGGATCATTTCCCACGTTCCAGAATTAAAAGAACGAATTGACGCTCGACTTGAAGTAGTCGCAACACAGAAAGGGAGTTACACACAATTTCACTTTTTCCATTAATCCTAAAAAAGAGTCATTACCATTTTATTTGTTCCATAGTGTGTCTTGTCGAACACTATGGGATAATCTTTTACCTAAAGAAATCCCTGTAAACTTAAAGATCATCTCATCAACCGCTTCTTTATCCCACCTAAACGGGCAGTTAAACCTCCACCTCAAAATGATTCGGAAACAGAGAAGATAGGTGGAGGATCACTGCTTCTAAGGAACCGATAAGTTTAACTAACATTTTAGTGGGGAATGAAGAAAACCCCCACTGAATGAAGTTTACTTTATAACTGCTGCCCCCTTATTCATCCAAATGAAATTGCAATCTATTTGAAATAAGATTCCTATACTTTCATTGATTTTGTCTACAATAATGAATAACTTGGATTGGGTGTGAAGAGGATTTTATACGATTTAAAGGTGAAAAATATGAAATATAAAACTTTTTCGAAATATGAGCATATAATCATATATATAGTGTGGAAGGTATGTTAAACTTTTTTTATAGCAGGTTAGGAACGGAGGGGCGGTTATGGATGAATATCGTTTGAAAGGATTATCATGTGCAAATTGTGCACGAGAAATGGAAGAGGAAATTCAAAAATTACCAAATGGCAAAGATGCCAAAATTTTTTTCAATTCTGGAAAGCTTAATATTTCAAAGGACGTGGATATAAAAAAAGTAGAAAAAATCCTTGCGTCAGATGGAGCCGTGCTTGTACGTGAGAGAATGGACAATCAAGGACACGAAGAGCATGATCACCCCCATGGAAATGGGCCTAATTGGAAATTGCTCGTGGCCATCTCATTCGGATTGTTTTTACTTGCGATGTTCACAACGAATTGGTTACCTGTTTCCGTTACAGTTGGATTATATTTAGCAGCAACCGCCATTAGTGGCTTCCAAACATTTATAAAAGGAATTAAAAATTTGTTTCGCTTGAAATTTAATATTGATACACTCATGACCATTGCGCTTATTGGAGCATTTAGTATTGGGGAATGGAAAGAAGGGACACTTGTTGCGATCCTCTTCGGTGTGAACGAATATTTAGAAGGGCTTGGTATGGAAAAAGCTCGCAAATCCATGGATTCATTATTAAAGGTGGCGCCAAAAGAAGCCATCCGTATTGAAAATGGAATTGAACGCCTTGTTCCCATTCAATCGTTAAATAGAGGGGATATTGTTCTAGTGAAGGCCGGTGAAAAGATTCCTTCAGATGGGGTTGTCTTGGAAGGGAAAAGTTCGGTCAATGAGGCTGCAATCACAGGAGAATCGATGCCTGTTGATAAAGGAATTCACGATTCTGTTTATGGGGGCAGTATTAATAATGAAGGAGTGCTGAAAGTCGAAATAACCAAAAACTATGTAGACTCTTCATTAGCTAAAATTTTGCATTTAGTTTCTGAAGCACAAGAAACGAAAACCCCTACAGAACAGTTTATTAATCAATTTGCAAAATATTACACCCCTTTCATTATGTTCATTTCATTCGTAGTTATGACGATTCCGCCATTATTTATGAATGGACATTGGGGTGATTGGTTTTACCAAGGCTTAGCCGTTCTTATCGTTGGTTGTCCTTGTGCCCTTATCCTTTCATCACCGATTGCTATTATTTCGGGAATTACCCGAAACGCAAGAAACGGGATCTTAGTGAAAGGTGGAGTCTACTTAGAAGAACTTGGAAAAATCAAAACGATTGCTTTTGATAAAACAGGTACGTTAACAAAGGGTAAACCTTTTGTTGAAAAAACAATTGTATATAACAAGGATGAATTCTTCTTTGTGTCTGGATCCATTGAAAAGTCCTCTTCCCATCCATTAGCCAAAGCGGTAATGGAGGAGGTCAATAAACAAAAGATTTCTTTTTACGATCCAGAAGAAATCCAAACTTTAGCAGGACAAGGGATCATCGCCACAATGAAGGGGGAAAAATATTTCGTTGGTAATGAAAAAAGCTTACATCATTTAAATTTGACTGAAGAAATTCAAAGGGACATCGACGATTTGAAAAATGAAGGATTCACGCTTGTGATAATTTCCAATGAAGAGAATGTATTAGGAATGTTTGGGATTTCAGACCAAATTCGACCGGAAAGTAAAGAGATTATGGATCAACTAAAACAAATTGGCATCGAACATACAGTCATGTTGACAGGTGATCATGAAAAGACAGCTGAGAAGGTAGCAGATAAAGTTGGGTTAACTGATTACTTTGCAGGGTTATTGCCTGATGAAAAAGTAGAGAAAATAAAGAATCTGACTCAAAAATCAAAAACTGCGATGGTGGGAGACGGAATCAATGATGCCCCAGCATTAGCTACTGCTAATTTGGGGATTGCCATGGGAAAGGGAACAGATAGTGCCATTGAAACAGCCGATATTGTCTTAATGCAAGATCACTTAGGCAAGCTTCCATCGGCGATTTCGATTAGTAAAAGGGTGAATGCCGTCATTAAATGGAATATATCGATAGCATTGGGATTAAAATTAATCGCACTAATTTTAACCATTCCTGGTTGGTTAACACTATGGATTGCCATCATGTCCGATATGGGAGCAACAATTTTAGTCACTTTAATTAGTTTAACGGTTCTAATCGAATCTAAGAAAGAAAGTACGTTAATGGTTCCATCCTAATAAGAAGAATCTTTTTTTGATCATTTATTTCAAGCTTTTCACCTTCTGTCACTAAATTTTCACGAAAAAAATCAGTTGGAAGTTGAGAATCACTCTTCATTCGTCTACCATTGAATATATACAGAAGCTTCTCAGGAGGGAATTATTTTGAAGTTATTAAAAAAGATCTTATTCATTCCCACTATCACAGCACTCCTTTTATTAGCCGCATGTAGTAATAGTGATTTTCAAGGGAATATGGACGTGAAAATGCAAGACTTTTCATATGTAAACCAAGATAATAAAAAAGTAAGTTTAGATGATTTGAAAGGAACCGTTTGGATTGCAGATTTAATTTTCACAAACTGTAAAACGGTTTGCCCACCGATGACGCATAATATGACACAACTTCAGCAAAAATTAAAAGAAGCAGGAATTAAAGATTATCGAATCGTCTCATTTAGTGTGGACCCAGAAAATGATACACCTGAAAAATTAAAAGAATATATCGGCTACTATGAAGCGGACGAGTCTAATTGGGATTTACTTACAGGTTATACTTCTAAGGACATTAAAGAATTTGCGGAAAAATCTTTAAAAACATTAGCTGTTCCAGAACCTGATTCAGACCAAGTGATGCATGGAACAAGTTTTTACCTTGTTGACCAAAAAGGAATCGTCGTAAAAAGTTATAGTGGGTATGAAGATGTACCATATGATGAAATTGTTTTAGATATGAAAACTTTAATCAATCAAAAATAAACTAAAAGAAAGGGAGCTTGAGTTTTTTTAAGCTCTCTTTCTTATGGGGGCAAGTCGAGACATTTGCAAGGATCCCTATAAGCTTGTACATTTGTATACAGCAAGAATGAAGGAAGGTGTTCGCTTGGAGAAGAAGTATTTTACGATCGGAATGGCTGGCCATATTGACCATGGTAAGACAGCTTTGACGAAAGCTTTAACGAATATAGATACGGACCGATTAAAGGAAGAAAAAATAAGAGGGATCTCGATTGAATTGGGGTTTGCTCCATTATATGAAGATTCTGAGGTACATATTTCCGTCGTGGATGTTCCAGGGCATGAACGATTTATTCGACAAATGATCGCGGGTGTCGCTGGAATTGATTTAGTTTTATTAGTGGTGGCTGCAGACGAAGGGGTCATGCCACAAACGAAAGAACATACGGAAATTTTACAACTGTTGGGAATTAAGCAAGGGATGATTGTTGTAACGAAAGTGGATAAAGTGGAGAAAGATCTTTTGTCGTTAGTGAAAGAAGATATTCGCGAACAGTTAAAAGGGACTGTATTTGAGTATGCTCCTATTTTCTGTGTTGATAACGTTTCAAAAGAAGGAATCGAATCGTTAAAAACATCAATTATTCAAGAACTAAAGAAAGAGCCAATGCGTAGTATGGAGGGAGAGTTTCGTCTGCCGATTGACCAAGTTTTCACGGTAAAAGGTCAAGGAACAGTTGTACGGGGGACCGTTTATGAAGGAGTCGTTCATGACGGGGATACTTTGCATGTTTTTCCGGAAATGTTGGAAGGAAAAGTAAGACAAATTCAAGTTCATCATTCCAAAGAAGCAAAAGGGTTTGCAGGTCAACGAGTAGCGATCAACCTAGCGAATATAATGAAGAATGAAATTCATCGAGGGGATGTACTTGTATCATCACCACATGTCACAAGTACGCAAATGTTAGATGTTTCTCTTCAAGTGATTGCAGATATAAGAATGCCTGTGAAACAAAGGATGCTCGTCAAGGTGTATATTGGAACAGCTGAAGTGATGGGGAAAATCACATTTTTTGATCGTAACAAAGTAGAAAGTGAACATAAAGAAATATTATGTCAATTAAATTTACAACAGCCAATTGTCGCTAAACGAGGCGATCGGTTCATTATCCGACGACCTTCTCCACCTGAAACGATTGGAGGGGGTTGGGTCATTGATCCCAAGGGTGAAAAATATCGATTTGGTCAAAGGACAATGGAGCGACTGAAAAAAAAGAAGGAAGCGACACCGGAAGAAAGATTGCTGGAGCTAATCAAAGTCCACAAAGGAATGGCTTTTCAACATATGTTAAAGGAAACCTCCATACCAGAAGAACAATTGCAAAAAATATTCCAAAGCTCCCCTTGGATCCAATATAAACAACAGCATTACACACACGAGCGTATCATTACTTCATTAGACGGAAAAATAAGAGATGAGCTTCAAGCTTTTCATACATCAGAACCGATGAAACAAGGAATGAAGAAAGCGGAATTGATCCATGTCCTTTCCAATTCTTATCCAAAAGATCTTATTCACTTTGTCATGGAACGAGGAGAAGAACAATTAGTGTGGAAACAAAAGGGACCAATCCTTCAATTGACTCATTTTCATCCGTATATTCCAGATCAATGGAAAAAAAGAGCGGAAGAAATACTCCACTTATTAAAACAGGATGGGGTGAATCCCGATTCCTTATTCGCTTATTTTAATCAGCAAAAAATTCCTGAAAAAATGAGAGAAGATTTAAAACAATTTTTCATTTATGAGAAAAAAATCATAATGCTAGATGAGAAATTCGCCTGGCATATGGATGTTTTCGAGAAAATATTGAAAAATTTACATGTTCAAACAGACGATCACTTTGAATTAAAGAAAGCAAAGGAAATCACCCAATTATCGCGGAAATTTCTGATTCCATTTCTTGAAACTTGTGATCGTATAGGAATGACAAAGAGAGAAGGGAATCAACGACTTTGGATCGAATAAAATTTTGTCATGTAGTGGTGTGACCCTCCACACCACTTCCAATGGAATGATTGGTGAAAAGTGTTAATAAAAAACGATGAAGATTCGAATTCTGAAAAAAAGGAAGGGAAAAATAATAAAGAAATCCCGCTAATGGAATCGTTTTCATTGGAGAATTCACAAATTTGTAATTTGCAACTTCATCAAAATGTAGTAAAATAAGAATGTAGTAAATTTTCAGAAAATTAATAGAGAGGTGATTGTATGAAATATGGAATGTATAAGTTTGGTTCAACGAGTCCGATTAAGTGTGATTGTGGTTGGGAAGGTCTCCGTGCGGAACTTCGTCAGCAATTAATCATTTTAGAACAAACCAAACGAGGCGATGTTTTTGATGCCGAAGATATTTATGTATGTCCAAACTGTTCCGCAAGAAAGTATTAATCATATCAAAGGTTTCCTACAAGTATCTGCCTACATTATTACCTATCCCGTATTAATTTGTTCGACTTACGAGTTTTCATTATGTTTTAATTGAAACCATTATTTTTAATGGAGTTTAAAAAGTAATGTGTTTTTTCCTCATTTATCCTTTACAATGCTCATTCCTCACAAATGTAAGGTGCGTTTTCTGAATATTTCAGAAAGCGTCCCATCTTTTCAAAATTTCAACTTCTCGAAGAAGATGTATTTCGGGACTAGAAGATGATACACAGATACGGTTTTCAAGGACGACAGTCACTTTCATCCTCCATTTATGATTGAAATTATTTAACTCAAATACAGAAAGATATCACATATTAATGAATTTCTCGTCATTTCTAGTATAATTTATTTTATAGAGGTGATGAGGATGGAGAAAGTGTTGCGTGGCCACCATCTTTTGTGTGTTCACGGATTTCGCGGGATGGGATATAATGATGGCTTTGTTGCGAAAATGAAAGAGATTGTGGAGGATATTCGTAACGAAGAGAAGGATTTTTTCATTCAAGTTGTTGCTGATTTAGATCAAGCCTGCGCGGCTTGTCCCAATCGTGGCGAGACAAGATGTGAAGCATCGGCGAATTCTAATGAACATGTCTTAACATTGGATGAAAATGTGATCCATCATTTAGGATTAAAAAAAGGTGAAAGCTATTTGAAATCAGAGCTTGTGGCTTTAACCGCTAAGAGAGTGGTTCCAGATGATTTAGATATCCTTTGTAAAAATTGTTCCTGGTTAGCTGCAGGTGTATGTAAAGAAGGAATGGCCAACCTACGGAAAAAATATAAGATAAAAAAATAGCGTGAAGGCAGGATGAGGAGGACATCTTGCTTTTTTTGTTGCATATTCATCCCGTTCATTTTGCTTATGAAATTGTAACAAAGTGAAATGGATGATAAGATATTCCTGAACATGAATATTATTGAAGGAAGTGACTAGATGATTGACGCGAAATTATTAGATGTAAGAAAAAAATTTGAAGATAGCCCCTATTTCCAATTTCTAGGTATCGAAATTCTTTCATTTGAGGAAGGAAATGTGGAAACGAAACTTCAAGTAAAAGAAGATTTCATGAATACAAACGGAACATTACATGGAGGGGTACATGCTTCCATGATTGATTTTGTCATGGGAATGACGATTGTTTCAAAAACAAAAATAAAATGCAATACGATGAATTTAAATATTCATTACATAAAACCCGTTTTGACAGGGGATATCTTCGCAAAAGGATTCATTGTACATGAGGGCTATAAAACCATCGTCGTGGAAGGGATTCTTTACGACAAAGAAGGCGAACTCATTGCCAAAGGTTCTGGCACGTTTAAATTGATGAGAGGGAAATAATCGAGGGGATATAGGAAGGAGATTTGGAAACCGATTTCCGAAACACCTTCCCTATTTCAATCATGATTCGATAGTTGGATGGAAGCGTAGACTTCCAGAGTCTTTGATTTGTAATTGGATGTCAATGTCAATAGAATCCTTTGATAAAGGAATTTCACCAGAAACTTGGTTCTTTTTCCAAAGGGGATTATTTTTGCGGTAAAGTGCGCCAGATAAATTATAAATATCAGAGCCCTGTTCTAAAGCGGTCTGATAAGTGGTCTGAATTTGCTTTCTCATTGTTTTCACTGCCTCTTTACGCAACTCTTCTAAAGGTACGGCTTTATCAAATAAATTAATTGAAGCTTTTGCGTTTATTTTAATTTTAAACCGAATTTCCCCATTTTGCACAAATGGGATGATTGTTGATTTTTTATCTTTGATGACTAACGACGTTTCGTTATCGTCTGATAATTTCATGGTCAATTGATCACGGGTAAAATGGTTTGTTACCCATCTGAGCCCCCTCGCTTTTTCTTCTGATATTTTTCCTAAATAATGTTTGTCACGATGATAAAGGGTAACCCCTGAAAAGCCAACCATATTTCTTGGCTCCTTGTTCGTTTGCCACACTGTTTTTGTCACGTACACTTTGGGGATGGGTACGCTGTAACCTGGTTCATTTAAAGCAATAACGAATTCCCGCATATTTCTCATTGGAAGAAAGGAGCTCTGTTTTAAGCTGCTTTCAGGTCGCGATAGTTTAGATAAGGTTGTTGAAATACTAAGTAATGGTGTAAATAATAATATGTCTTCTAAATGATCTTCAGCTGAAAAAATATTAATATGATACCTGATTTCTGGATACCGATTCCATAATTCCATCACATCTTGTATCCCTTTTTCCTTAAGTAAATTTTCAGTGAGGATTAAAAAAGAAACATCGCTCCAATATATTTTAATTTGCGAGGATTGATACAATTTAAACAAGGCTTCATCTAAATTCTTCGCTTTTACCCTGCCCATTTCTGTTGGATCTTTTTCTTCATCACCGCCTCCTTCTGTTTTAGCAATACTCCCAAGATTAATGATCTGCAAATATATAATATATTCTCCATCAACATAGTCTACTCCAATGCCATGTGCATATACCATATCTTCTGGTGGCGTTGAATCAGAACAGCCATGAATGAACAGCACGCTGCTAATCATCAAAAGCAATAGGCGATTTTTTTTCGAAAAGAAGGATCGGATCATGACCTGAAATTTTCGAATCAAACTATTTTGACAAGTGATCATCTTGTGTCCGTTTGGCTGGGATTCTGTCTTTATGGACTGGGCCATTACTCTCCCTCTTTTCTCGTTGAATCTTTCGGATTTAACATTGATGGACGTTTTGCGTATGCTTTCCAAGGGAGTCGAAAGGAAGTGACCAAAACTGATTTGATATCAAAACGCGTTACAAACGATAAATAAGGCACCCCGAATATTCGGATATTGGATAAATAAGTAATAATAAAAAACATGGAAACAAAAAAACCAAAGAACCCCAAAAAGGAAGATAATAAAAGGACAAAAAATCGAAGGACACTGACGGTTCCAGTTAGCGTTTGATTGACAATCGTAAAACCAGCTACAATCGACCCAGCGATGACGACTAACATGGATGGGCTTGTAATTCCTGCACGAATTGCCGAATCTCCAATAATAAGTCCCCCGACAACACTTAAGGTTTGTCCGATTGCCATGGGAAGTCTTAGTCCTGCTTCACGAAATAGTTCAAAGATAATTAACATGAGAAATCCTTCTAATGCTGGGGATAACGGCACTCCTCTCCTAGATTCGACTACAGTGGCAAGTAAGGAAATGGGCAGTTGATTTTGATGAAAGGCCGTAATGGCTATCCAAAATCCTGGAACAAATATAGCAATAAATAAGCCCATGATTCTCCCTAATCTTTCCATACTATTAAATACGACTGGAAATGCGCTATCTTCCGCACTTTTAAACAAGAGGAATAGATTCGCTGGTGTAATGATGACATATGGAAATCCATCGATCAAAATGATCACTCTTCCTGTCACTAATGATTGAACAGCAAAGTCTGGACGACCACTATAGTCATATCTTGGGAAAAAAGATGATTTTTTTTCAATTAATGACATTAACTGATTGCCACTAAATAGGACATCAATATCAATAAGATGAATGCTTGTTCGAAGTTCCTGTAGTATTTGCTGATCCGTAATATCTTTAATATATAGTACTCTTACTTTTGTTTGTGAACGCCTCCCAATAATGAAGTCTTCAGAACAGAGAGAGTTCGATGGAAGCCGTTTTCTGATTAGCGCCATATTCACGGTAATGTCCTCTATGAAATTATCACGTGGACCGACAATGGCCACTTCCATATTTGTTTCTTCCGGTTGACGCTGTGGCTTTTTTCCGAGATTAACTGCAAATAAGGTTTCACACCCTTGGAATAGCAAAACCACTGCACCGTTAAAAACATTAGATAATAGATCTTCTGTTTTCTCGATTGACTGTAAAGAAGGAATGGATAAATGGTTTAAAATATATTCTTTTGATAATTGTAGAACAGATGGCTTTGCAAAAAAGCGATTAAGTGTCTCCATAATTCTTTGGTCAAGAGCTTGTTCGTCAATCATTCCTTCGCAATAAATAAGTTGCACTTCATAAGATTGCTGTTCCTTTACAAAATGAACAGGTTTGAACGTTACATCTGAATTAGATTCAAACAATTCTTTTAATCGTTTTATTTGTTTGTTGGACGATTTATTTTGTTGTGAATCTAGTACTTCGGATAATTTTTTTATCTTTTTCACTGGGATTCCTCTTTTCTTTTTGAAATGAATACGAATAGCCCTATGAGTAGAGTAATGCTAGCAAAAAAGTAAAATGAAAAGGGAAGGATGACATTTTTTAGTAAGCGATAAAAAATGATGTCACTAATCGGTAAAAGACAGAATACAAAAAGAGCAACAATCATTATGATGAAAAGGAAATAGGTCGCCTTTTGTTTCTTGGTACTAAAAATTTCTAATATTAAAATGAAAATGAGAGAAATACGGATAAAAGCACCTGAAAGCCATTGGTAAATGGATAAAAAATCCAAATGTTCAATAAACCTACCTAAAGATGCAAGTCCCCATTGTTCGTAAGCACTAAAACGTTGATTACTAGCTTCCGATGGTCCAAATTCTGTGATCGCCCCAATCGTCGGTCCAAAAGCCAACCAAAAAAGGAGGAAAGCGGTAAGGACAAGATGCTTGAATTTTATTTCCTCTTTCACACGATGTTGGAATATAATAAACATAAACAGTTCAGTCATACCAGATAAGGGGTAAATGCTCCCTTTTATCACGGGCTGAAATCCATGTTCTAAAACGGGAAGTAACAATGAAAAACTTTTAAACTGCATATTTGTAAAAGAAACGAAAAATCCAAAAATAATGACAAAAAATAAGATGAAGAAATTAGCAATAGCAAGTCCACGTAATCCAGTAAGGGCTGCTACTGCACAAAGGAATAAAAAAAGCCCGACTAATACGAATGAAGGAGTATTTTGCAAATAGGTTACTTTTGTCCAAACAACCGTATCCTTTAATGTCACTGCCCCGATGATGATCAAAAATAAATAGAGCAAAGCGGCAAAAAGAAAGGATACCACCTTCCCAAACTTCTCATTTAACCAGGTAAACAAATGCGCTTGGTTCGTTCCTTTATGAATATAAATTAGCAAAATTGCCCAAATAATGGATACGAATAGGACTAAGATGAGGGAAATCCAGGCATCTCGACCAGCCGTATCGATTAACGGATCAATAATTAAGACATGAACTTTTAATCCCAAGGCCGTAACGGCTAATAGGATCAGTTGAAATAAACTAATAGGTCCGTTTGTGTTCATCAATGATTATCATCCTCTTTGAAGGTGAACGTTATAGAAAGGAACATCTTCTTGTAGGATTACCTAATAAATAAAAATTATGAAATTTTTCAAATGATGAAGGCATATGAGATAGACCATTTATTAGAAAAGTATGGTATAATAGTATATCCATGATTTTACAGGTGAAGGAGCTTCATTTAGATGATCCAAGACAAAGCAAATCGATTCTTTACCGACCATAGTGCTTCGATTGACATACTAGCAGATCGTATTAGTGAGAAGTTGGAGTGTCCAATTACCATTGAGGATGCTAATCATCGAATCATTGCGTATAGCCGCCATGAAGGGGAAGTAGATCCCGTTAGAATTGCCACGATCATGCGACGTCGAGTTCCGGAGCAAGTGATTAATAGTTTATGGAAAGTGGGGGCGATCCCGAAGCTGTTTGAAAGTGGGGAGCCTGTCGTCATACCGAAAATTGAAAATGTCGGATTAGGAGAAAGGGTAGCGATTTCTGTTTGGAAAAACAAAGAAGTATTGGGGTTTATTTGGGCGCATGCGACGACAACGTTTTCGAGTGAAAAAATGGATATATTAAAAGAGTCCGCAAAAGTAGTCAAACAAGTGTTAATGAAGCACCAGAAAAATCAAAGAGAAAATGATGAAAATTATCAAGAATTTTTCTGGAAATTGCTGACAGGTCATATAACAAAATGGAAGGATATGGAGAAAGAATGCCGGCATTTTGATCTGAATTTTGATGGTGTATTAGCTGTCATTGTTTTTGAATTTCAAGATAAGCTAGACCCATCTATTGAAAGTCAAGCCAATTATTTAATCGATAATATTCAAAAGATTCCGGTTCTCTGTCGGACATTTGAATCGAATCAATTGATCCTACTTACGAAACTTCCTACAATGGATCAACAAAAGCAGATCGATTCCTTTATTTCCCATTTCACTAATAAAATGGGGGAGAGACTCCAATCGATGTCTCATGTCACAGGGGCAGTAGGAGGTCTATATACAAAGCCTTCTGATATTCATCAAAGCTTTCAAGAGGCTTTATATGTCTTGCAAATGAAACAGCTCTTTCCTCATGAATGTGAAAAAATGGTCTCCTATGATCATTTAGGAGTCTTTCAGTTTATTCAAACCTTATATGAAAATAAAAAGAAGCATCATGATCGCAATTTGATTTTAGAAAAATTAACACAATATGATGAACAACATCGAACGAATTTATTAAAAACGATTGAAGTATTTCTACAATGTGATAGCAATGTAAATGATGCTGCAAAAATTTTACATATTCACATAAATACTCTATCATATCGTTTAAAGAGAATTTCTGAAATTGCGGATTTCAATTTAAAAGACCCGAACCAGAAAATGAATCTATATCTTCATTTGCTGATGTCTCGTATGGAATTGAGCGATTTGTGAAATTTCACAAATATCTCGCTTGTTTTTTTGAAAATTACATAATGAAAATTTCGTAAAATTGTCATATTATTATAGAGTAATTAATTCTTAGGGGGATGTAAATATGATTATCGGTGTACCTAAAGAAATTAAAAATAATGAAAACCGTGTGGCTATTACGCCTGCAGGGGTTGTGAATCTTACACAAGCTGGTCATCAAGTATTAATAGAAGCGACTGCTGGACTTGGTAGCGGTTTTACTGATGAAGAATATACACAAGCTGGTGCTAAATTGATTGAAAGCGCTTCAGACGTTTGGGGACAAGCTGATATGATATTGAAAGTAAAGGAACCAATTGCTTCTGAATATCCATATTTCCGAAAAGATCTGTTGCTTTTTACATACTTACATTTAGCAGCTGAGCCAGAATTAACGAAAGCATTAGTAGAGAAAGAAGTAACAGCTATCGCGTATGAGACTGTTTCCGTAAACCGTACATTGCCACTATTATCTCCAATGAGTGAAGTAGCGGGACGTATGGCTGCTCAAATTGGTGCGCAATTTTTAGAAAAGAACTACGGAGGTAAAGGGGTTCTACTTGGCGGAGTCCCAGGTGTTCAACGTAGTAAAGTGACCGTAGTAGGCGGTGGGATGGTTGGTACAAACGCTGCGAAAATTGCTATGGGATTAGGAGCAGATGTAACGATTATTGATTTAAATGCGGAACGTCTTCGTCAATTAGAAGATATTTTTGGAAACAGAATCCAAACGTTAATGTCGAATCCTCATAATATCGAAGAAGCTGTTAAACAATCTGACCTAGTTATTGGTGCTGTACTTATTCCAGGTGCAAAAGCTCCAAAACTAGTAACAGAAGAAATGGTTAAACAAATGTCACCAGGTTCTGTTGTTGTAGACGTTGCAGTTGACCAAGGAGGAATTTTCGAAACGGTTGATCATGTAACGACTCACGATGATCCAACATATGAAAAACATGGTGTGATTCACTATGCAGTGGCGAATATGCCAGGTGCGGTTCCACGTACATCTACAATGGCATTAACAAATGTTACGATTCCTTATGCTCTACAAATAGCTAATAAAGGATTCGTAAAAGCCATTCAAGAAAACCAACCATTAAAACTGGGTGTCAATACTTATAAAGGTCAAGTAACTTACGAAGCTGTTGCAAAAGACCTTGGCTATAATTACTCTTCAGTAGATGAATTATTGTAAGTATTCAAAAGATGTCTCTCTATTAGGAGGCATCTTTTTTCTCTCTCTTTTATTGAAATTCCCCCATACGCATCATTCATTATTTGAGAATAATCGATAATTATATTATGTAAACTATAATTTAGGGATGGCTTTTCATGACGATCTTGTAAATCCTTTTATATATATTGAATTTTTACTTAAATTGTGACATTGCCATTCATTATTCCTGGGGTAGTAAATGATTCTATTGGAAGTAATCTTAAATGAATAAAATGGAAATCATAAGAATCTCTTTTTTACCTCAATCTAGTAAGGAGATGGAGGTGAATGGGATATGACGGTTGCTACACAAATGCAACAGACGATTGCGAATTGCCAAGGAGTGTTGTCAAACTTAACAACTTTTTCTTTGGAAACAGAGGATCAAGCTGCAAAGCAAATGTTTCAAAATTTAGCGAAGCAGCAACAGCAAATTTTAGATAATTTAAATGCACGATATCAATATATTCAATCGCAGGAACCGCAGTTTAAAGAACAATGAGGTATTAAAGCAAAAGCTACAGAGCTGTCTTAATAAGTGTTTTCACCTTCAAACACTTATCGGGACAGCTTGTTTTGTTATGGGGCAAAGCCTGGTTTGTAAAAGGATGGGCCTTGTTTTTTTATGAAGAAAAAGTCAACCGCCAGATGTCCTTGTTGAGTATAGGTTGCCAATGAAATCCGATTTATTTCATCTTTTCGCAAATTATGAGCCATTAACTGCATTTCAAGCCGTTCATCATTTTTTTAAGTAGTGTAAATTATGTTGTAGTATTTGACCATCGATGATAATGAGGGTTGGGAAAAAGGTAGGAGATGGTTGTAACATAAGGGAGGAATTAAAAATAAAAAAGAACACCTAGATAGGAAAAGCTCTAGGCGTTTTAGACTTTAAGAAAACATCTTTTTGAAGAGTAAGACAAACCAGTTTTCTTTTTTTATTTCTTCTTTTACATATACATCTTGAACCGCGGCTTTCTCTAACTCAGGTGTTAAATAGTCAAAGGTGTCTCCAACTAGCTGGACCTTTCCAACTTTTTCGCCTTTTTCGACTGGAGCTTTGAGTTTTTGTTGTTCTGTCCATTTGGATGGAGTCAATGCCAGTTCCGCTTTTGCTTTCATAGGTTCATTCTTTAACACTAAAATTTTCTTTCTTTTGGCTGAAAGAGTGGTTGCATCTTGCTTTCCTTTTTCAACTGTAACGGTTCGTTTTTTCTCGGGTAGAAAATCAACAGGTGAAAGTTTTTCGTAATGCCATTCGTGGAATCCATAATCGAGAAGCTTCTTTGTTTGGGCAAATCGAGCCTTTGAAGTCCCTTGATTTTCTTTATTTTTCCCGTCGATAATCACCGTAATAAAGGTGCGTGAATCTCGCTTAGCTAGGGAGGTAAAGCCATATCCTGCCGCTTCGTTCGTTCCGGTTTTCATTCCGATGATTCCGTCGTAGGCGTATTTCCCGTTCGGAAGCATCTGATTTGTATTGATCATTTCAACGACGATCGTTTCTGTTACGTGAAAGGGTTTCTTTTCGATTTGTTCTGCGGAAAGTTGATTTGGAAAATCATGAGCGATACGGTAAGCAAGGATGGCCAGATCATGGCTAGACATATGGTTTTCATCTGTTGGGTTTGTCCCTTCGACGATATAAGGGGCAAGATCGGTATTATTCAGTCCCGATGTATTGACAAAGTAAGAACGAGTTAATTTCAATTCTTTTGCCTTTTGATTCATCATTTCAACAAAGTGTTTATCCGTTTTCCCGACAATCTCACCAAGTGCTCTACTTGATGCATTGGCAGATACGATCATCATCGAATCGTATAATTCTTTTACCGTATATTCTTCTCCTTCATAAAGTGGGATATTACTTAAACCTGGTTTCGTTGATAATAGTTGATCGATTTTTTTGGCTTTATAAACGGTATCCCAACTAATCGTGCCTTTTTGAATATTTTCTAATACAAGATACTGGGTCATCATTTTAGACATACTGGCAACGGGAAGGGAATCATTGATATTTTTTCCATAAAGAATTCTCCCAGAATTGGCATCGACAAGAATGGCGGACCTTGCCTGAACATCCAAATGGGAGGAGGCTTCAGATGTTTGAGGGATCACTATAAAGCTTGTACTAAGTAAAATCAATATCATGATGTGTTTCATCCATTTCATTAAGTTCACTTCCTATAAATAAAAATGATTAATCCTGCGATTTGAATTATTAAATTAAACAACTTCTAACTGAAAAAGACAGCTAGAGAATTATACCATAAACTATAGAAATAAACATCAAAAGTAGAAAAGAGGATGGGGGATCAAAAGGGAGGTAAACGGAGAAAAGATGGTTATGGTGGATTCCAAGTCTCTTTCTCCTACATCATCTTCAAGAAGTTGTTCATGTTTGAAAACATAACTAACAAGTGTCGCAACACATTTTTTCTTCATTGGAATGATGTTCACCCATTTTGCAGACCAAAGAATTGAGCAACTACCAGCGTGAAATTTACTGGATCAACTTACATAAAGAATTTCCAATATGACTTTATTAAAAAAATATATTCTATACAACTTGCATATTTTTCCTATATAATGAAAACAATCTAATAACGTTTAAAACTAGTTTTCATAATATACATTATTTTGGCATAAAAGCGGGGAAATCGACATAGAATGAATTGTAAGCGTTTTACACTGACAAATTCATCCATTGTGTGTTTGTTATCAAAAAAACATCGTGAAGGGATCGGATATCGGGTGAAGGAAAGAAGATACATTGGAGAAAAATGACAACATTCGGGTGTAAATTGTCATAATTTTCTTACAATCAATACAAATTATGACACACTTTTTTGACATTCTCGTATAAAGTAGTCATGACAACACCTAAAAATGGCAGAAAAATTTCTTATGCGAGAATAGACCTAGATGTTCAATAGATGAAGTGAAACCTATAAGAAAGGGGAATCCTGATGAATAATTTTTTTAGAAAGAGATTAACAAAAAGAAACTATCGGATGTTTCAATTACTCTTTCTTTTATTTATGGTTACATTTGCGAGTTTCATTATGGAAGAGTTACATTATTATTCTGCCACGCCTATACATATTACTATGTTTCTCATTTCATTTCTTACCGCTGTCGTGATCAAAATTATGAATGGAAAGCAAGTTATGATTTATGTTTTATTAGGAGTTGCCACTTTTTTCCTGAATATTGGAATTCTCCAATCGACTGCGCCGTTTTTTGCGATGACCTTGTTTGCTTTTCCATTATTAATTGTATACGGATTTCTTCTTCCTAACCCAATTTGGACCATCTTGTTAGGAATGGATTTCATTTTTATTTCCTTATCTTATTATGGGAAAACAGACCTTCAGTATATTAATACCGTCGTCATTGGATTGATTGTGAATACGATTATTTTCGCAGGGTTCATTTTTGCAATGAAACAATTAAAAAATCAAAATAGTCAGCTGCGTTTGAGTGAATCGAGTTTAATTAAAATCCTAAATATTTTTCCGAAACCCATCGTCATTCATCATAATGATCGGATTCTTTATCTTAATAAAGAAATGATGAATTTGTTGGATATTCAGGAAGATGATCAAGAAATTCTTCGGCAATCTATTTATCGATTTATTCATCCTGAACAGCATGATTTAATGCAAAAAAAATTATCAGAAGTTTATAAAGGGAATTCCACACGAAAGTATGAGGAAGTGAAGATGATTTCCAAGCATGGACGGCAAGTCTTACTCGATATGACCTCTGCTCTGACCGCCATGTATGGGAAAAAAGTATTTATTACTGTCGGAAAGGATATAACCGATTCAAAACAGCAAACAGTGGCACTCATTCAAAACTCGGAAAAATTAGCCTTAGTCGGACAAATGGCTGCAGGGATTGCTCACGAAATTCGCAACCCATTAACATCTATTAAAGGATTTATCCAATTATTAAGTAAAGAGATGAAAGAGAAACAAGAGATTTTTCGGTTATTGCTATCTGAATTAGATCGAATCAATTTTGTTGTAAATGAATTTTTAGTTGTGGCAAAACCAACTGCAGTAGAATTCAAACCCCATGATATAAACAAAATTTTATTGGATGTGAACTATTTACTCGAAACTCAAGCAATTATGAACAATATTGAAATTCAAATGAACACGGCTAGCCATTTACCTTTAGTGAACTGCGGGGAAAATCAATTAAAACAAGTGTTTATTAATTTGATCAAAAATGCTATAGAAGCAACTGCATTTGGGGGTAAAATTACAGTAACATCAGGGGATGTGAATGATGAGGAAATCTACATTAAAATTTCTGATACAGGTTGTGGGATACCGAAAGATCGACTTCCAAATCTTGGCCAACCCTTTCATACAACAAAAGAAAAAGGTACTGGTTTAGGATTAATGGTATGTTACAGTATCATTGAAAGTCATCAAGGGACGATGAAAATTGAAAGTCAAGAAGGCGTGGGGACAACAATTATTATTCACTTACCAGTGAGCACCCCAAATCAGACATCGCAAATGCAAGCAATCAAAAGCATCGTTTGAAAAAGGAAGGCAATCGCCTCCTTTTTTTGCGTTTAACAAAGGAATTCTTCTCCGCTTTTTAAAATAATTAATGCATTTATTTTCACTATTCATATTGTAAGAAGATTCACAAATTATCCATAAATAAGGAAAAGCCTAATATGATTGGAATCCCCACATGGGTATCGGTTTGAAGACAAAATACTTGTGATATTTTTAACAGTAGATATTGGTGAATCATGGTATCGTTGGAATTGAAAGGGGAGAGGATCAAATGAGAAAAAGGACGATTATGGCCATCGGGATTTTACTCATTAGTGGAATCGCGATTGGAGCAAAATTAGGTGAAAAGATTACAAATAATATTACTCCAAACTCCGTCACAACCATTGCAACTGGAAATCAAAAGGTGAAGCAATTAACCTTTAATCCACCTAGTATGGACCATCTTCCTAAAGGAGCAGACGGGGAGGAGATCCATTATGGGTACCAGCTCGTCGATTCAACGAATGATTTGCTTCCTGAAAATGTGGGGAATAATTTGAGTTGTTCCAGCTGTCATGCGGGTGCAGGTTTAAATGAAAATGTCTCACCGTTAGTTGGAGTTTCTTCTACATTTCCACAATACCGCCCCCGAGAAGGAAAGGAATTCACTATCGAAGACCGAATTAACGGTTGTTTCTTAAGAAGTATGAATGGTCAGAAACTTGAAAATGATAGCAAGGAAATGAAGGCAATGGTAGCTTACTTTGATTATATTTCACAGGGAGTACCGAAAAATGCAAATAGACCTTGGGCAAAACCAAATTCGATCGACAATTTACCAGTACCCAATATTAATGATGGAAAAGAACTATACGGAACATCATGTATCTCTTGTCATGCTGCAGATGGATCTGGGACAGGAGCGAATACGGGTCCTGCCCTATGGGGAGAAAATTCTTTCAATGATGGAGCTGGGCTTGGTCGGCTTTCTAAAATGGCAGGATTCATCCAGAATAATATGCCAATTGGTCAAGAAAATACGTTAACAGATCAACAAGCCGCAGATTTAGCAGCCTATATTTTATCGCAAGAAAGACCTGTCTGGAAAGGACATGAGGGAGACTGGCCTAAAGGCGGACGTCCGAATGATATTATAACGAAAGAAAAACGAGAACAAATGAGAAACGGGAATATAAATTGGGATGAAGTATTAAAAGTCAATCCGTAAATATCGTGAAAAGAAGAGCAAGGAATTGCTCTTCTTTTTTTCGTGAGAGGGAATATTGACGCATTCTGTAAAATAGACCGAAAAAAATAATATAAAATTGAAACATTTTGGTTAAACAATCGTATAAAAGAGTAGGTGAATTTATGATCTATAAATTTATCATTTGGATAAAGGTTAAAGGACGTTTCTAAAAGGATTCGTGTAATCTGTTGGAGGTGAAAAATATGAAAATATGGATTGGATCCGTCCTAGTTATTGCTTTATTAGGTGTTGGCTTTTGGCTCCTATTATCTCCATCCTTTAAAAAAGTTGGGGATACAGCTCAAAAAGTAAAAAAATATATAGAGGAGGATGACGATGGAAGTAAACACTGAGCCTAAAAAGGGAAACAATCGAAAAATAGTAGGTGGCGTTATTGTCGGGCTTACTCTTGCATTAGCTATTTTTATTACTTCATTATTTATTGAAAAAATCCCAAATGGATATGTAGGGGTTGTCTATAGTCCAAATGGTGGGGTGCAAAATGAAACACTCGACCAAGGTTGGCATTTAGTTGGTTTATTTGATAAAGTGACACGTTATCCAATTCGCATGCAAACAGTTAACTATAAAAATATTCAAGTGGCCACTTCAGATGGGAAAAATATTACGATGGATTTTGCTTACAACTATAGCATTCAACCAGATAAAGTGGTGTCCGTGTTTAATAAATTTGGGCCAGTAGATGTCAGTGTGATAGAAGATTCTTATTTAAAAACAAGATTTTGGGATGCAGGTCGTAAAGCCATCGCCAAATATTCGGTGATTGATACATATGGCGAAAAATCATCAGAAGCAGCGGTGAAAATTCAAGAAATCTTCTCAGAAGACGTATCTGATTTAGGATTTATCGTGGATAATTTAACTCTCGGTGTTCCGAAACCAGATAAATCTACCCAGGCTGCGATAAATAAAAGAGTCGAAGCAGCCCAAGAACTAGAACGTAAGCAAATTGAATTAAAAATTGCACAAGCTGAAGCTGAAAAGAAAAAAATTGAGGCACAAGGGATTGCTGAATACAATGAGATCATAAAGAAATCGATTTCCCCAGAAGTGATCCAAAATAAATGGATTGAAAAGTGGGACGGAAAAATGCCAAAAGCTACAGGCACTAATTCCCTTATTCAAATTCCAACAGACGATAAAAAATAAAATTTTAGTCAAAGTGCGTTGTGATCTCAAAAGTATATAATACAAAATCGGATTTACCATTAGGAATCAGGGCTAATAAACTCTGGTTCCTTTTTCCTTCTCATCATCTCAAAATGTCTAAGATGAGAAGGAGAAAATATGGCATATATGTCCTGGAATTCACTTGCTCTATCGTAATGAGCAGGGGGCTGTCATTTCAAACCCTATCATGAAGGCCCATTATGGCGGATACATATAGCTTTTTTCTATTGAAAATTTTGTCACATTCTTTCCCCTTAAATTGGTAGTTGGAAAGTCTCTTTTTAAGAGATTCTTATAAAAATGACCATCTTAAGGATTTGATTTTCCAGTGAACTACCCGTCAATGAATTGACTGAGCTTCTCGCTTCATCGGGCGGTCTATCGATCTGCCCTCCACGAAGGTTCATTCCGAACCTTGCAATGGTTTCAAATGAGTGGGTCTTTCCCACATGACAGGCATTATTTTACGTGGTGACTGTTCTTTCTTCACCACAACCCCATATAATGCAGTTTTCAAAGAACACTCGTTCTTGTAAGTAGTATATCATGTTTTGTCTTGCCATCCCACAAGGGGATTTCGACAAAAGCGTACTCTCATCTCTACTCTAAAGAGGTAGAGGATTCCCGTCCGCAATCCTAAAACTTATAAATTTCTTCTGTGTTTGGCTTTTAAGCCTAATTCGTTCATAAAACTTCTTTTCCTTTTTCCCTTACATCGATATCATACTTGTCTCTTTCTATATCCATAGTTTTGTTTGTGGTCAGGGTAAATGATTGTATTACCTACCCTCTTTTAGCTTTAAAATATTTATAGTAACCAGCCTTAGAGACTTGTAGCTTTTTCGCATGTCTTCACAATCAGATATTTGTACTTTAGTCCCTCGACTACTCTGAATTTGAATTTTTCCTCCATCAAAAGATCAGCTTGTCTCAATTTGATAACGTTTCTTTTCCTGTGAATGTGAATTCTCTGTAGCGTTTATCTACAGAATGGAAAAGGAACTAAAACAGATCGCAATAGTGATTTCGACTCATTCCTGAGATTATTTCCTATAGTCCCTAATTCCCTTTGATAAATATTTATGGGACAAATCATACAGTTTGGAAATGATTCCTTTCGTTCATTCCTGTATATTCTAATATTTGATATCCTGTTAAAAAATGGGTTATTTGGAAGGGGGGATAACTACAACATAAGATGTTAGTTCCCTCCCATCCGCATCTGTTCGTTTTGATTAGTTTTCTTACAACTTATATCTATTCTATTATGGCCAGTTTCACCTTTGGAACTTGAGTGTTCCATTTCTTAGTTCGAAAATTGCTTGTATCAGAATGTTATTCGGTGCCTCAAGCGAATGAAAGTAGTGGTTAAAAAAATGAAAATATTAAATGTAAACGACTTTTGCTCCGGAATTGATACAGTCCAGAAAAAATTGTATGCTTTAGAAGAACAAATGAAACAAATTCAAAAGGACGTCGACACAATTATTAGCCTTGAAGAGTCTTTTAAAGGGGCGGGAGGAAAGGCAATCCGCTCCTTTTACCGAGAATGTCACAGGACCTTTCTCTTTTTCTACCAAGAATTTAGTACGAGCTACAAACAAACTCTTAGAAATGTTATACAAGCTCTACGTGCGTTTGAATCAGCAGGAGATGGCTATATTAAGGAAGAGTTTTTAGAAGGAAAGGTAGAACAAGGGCTAGAAAATATCAAATCCGTCACAGAAGATCTCACCATAGAAGCCAATGGGATGATGGACAAAGTCTCAGATATTGTGAACTTAACGAAACTAAATGATGACGAGGTCCTCAAAAATATCGACTCGGCCAAAAACAAACGAGATGAGACCATCAAGAATCTGAATGAATTTGATTCAGATCAAACGAAAGCCCTCCACTCAGTCGAGCAAGATATTATGACGATGAAGAACTACATCCAACAAATGGAGTCTATGTTCCAAAGTGGCGACATCACCATCCAAGAATTTTCCAAAAAACAGTTCACAAAAGAAGAGGCATTCAACGATTTAAAAGAACGTTTGAACCAAAAGCTATATGAAAATGTCTTCGATCACTGCCAAAATCCGTTTTTAAGCAAAAAAGAATTTAATCGAATAAAAGATGGGGCTGTTAAAAAAGTACAGGTGATCGATGAATATGCTGTAGAAAAGAGTGATATTAGCGGCACGTACTATCAAATGAAAAATGGTTTGATTGTAAGGGAATATTATGAAAAAGGAATCCATTATCAAATCGTCGATAAAATTCCAAAAGAGAGAGTGAGTAGTATTCGAGAGCTCGACTCTTTCGTGGAAGGAACGCCTTTAGCCCCATTGGAATATATAAATCCCTCTAGCGGAGCGAAGAAGCTCGTTGTGGGTTTAGTAAAAAAACAGTCCAAGCCGATCAAATTTAAAGGTAACCTCGACAAATTAAAGAACTTTTCAATTCCTAATATTCTAAGAAAACCAGCCTTTGAAGGGATTGTCCATGATGTAAAGAAGGCGGATGTTCCGAAAAAGAAAACGAAGGAAACGATTTCTAGGGCTGAGAGATCGGGTACTAAGGGTATAGATAATCCTTCTGTAACCAACAAAAGTAATTTATATAGGGGTGATAGTTTACTTCACTCTCCAACTAGACCAAATGGAATTGGTAAACCTCATATATCGAGTTCAGGTGATTTAGTTCCAGCCAGTAAGGATGGTTTATATAAAGGGAGACAAGTAACTGTTATAGAGCATATACTTGGAGGTTATAGAAAAGGAGCTAAATCTAATAGCCCTTATACTAGTTTTACAAATAACAAAAATGTGATTGGAAATTATGGAGAAAATTCAATTGAACTAGATATATCAGCCTTAAGGAAAGATATACAGTCTGGAAAGGTAAAAGATGTTGTTATACTTTCTCCAAAACAAATTCAAAAGTTAATTGAAAGAGATGTTATTTCTTCTGATTTTTGGAAGAATAGAGCAATTAACTGGACTAAAAGGGATAATGAGTATTTGATTAAAGGGGAAGTTCCTAGCCAATATATAAAGGTTTCGTCTAAGGAGTGAGAATTTTGAAATTATACTTTCAAAACGAGTTTTTAGGAGATATACGTAATATTAATGTTGATGGTATGTGGATTAATGCTGAGATTACCCCTTCAAAAAATATAGACAAATTCAACGATTTTTTTCTAGCGATTGTTGATGAGGAAAATGATTTTGAAGAAACTAATTATAACGAAGAATGGTTAGATGATAGCAATTGGTATATTATTGATGATGAAAATAGGAGAATGGGTATATACATACCTGCAGTTTATCCTGATAGGGAAATTAACTGGAGGTGGAGATGATTTATAGATAGACAGTATTGATTATATTTATAGAGTATAAAAAACCTTGAGTGGCAATACGCCTTTCAAGGTTTTCTTTTTTGGTGGGCTACCTAGTGTCGAATGAACTACTAATTATTTACAGAATAGAGATAACGCTTTTAAACACTATATGATGTTTTAACAAATTCTTTAGTACGTATAACACCTTTAAAACGTAAGCTCTATCTATACTTTATTATGTTAAGTAAATAATCATAATATCATCAGTTACCACCATTTCTATTCTCCAAAGCCATACTTTCGCTTTCTCCCTGCCTTTTAAATTTTTTCGCAATTTTTACGTACATAGAACGATTACTATGGCAAGAGGACTACTCCACCTCGATTAACTCCTGAATGTCGATGTCTAACACTTTGCATACCGTTTCTAATGTAGATAGATAAACCCTATCCACGTTGTCTGAACATAGATGGCTTATTGTATTAGGACGAAGCCCTGTCATTCGTGCCAATTCACGTTGTGAAAGGTCACGTTCTTTAAGGACTTCCTTTAGCTTGATTGTAATAGGCATGGTACTTCCTTTCCTCTTATTAATGTTACCTTTTACGATACATCACAAACTTGTATCGGTAAAGGGGTTGATTGTATCGCTAAAGCCGCATACAATGAATTTATATTAAATATATCGGCTAAGCGTTACGTTAATCCTAATTTGCGTAACGGAGGGGGGAAAATACCATGAAAGTTATCGGATATATTCGAGTATCTACACAAGGTCAAGCAAGGGATGGATATAGCCTTGCTTACCAAGAAGATGAAATCAAAGCATATTGTCAGGCTCAAGGATACACGCTATTACACTTGTTTAAGGACGAGGGTATTAGTGGGGCTAAAGTGGATGAAGAAGCGTTAGAAGTGGACAGATTAGGTTTTCAGGAGATGTTAGAGTATCTCTACCACCATGAGGTGAATTATGTTGTTACGCTAAATACAAGCCGTTTATGGCGGTCGGACATTGTGAAAGTGTTAGTCCATCGAGAATTGAAAAAGTACGGAGTGGATATTTGGAGTATTGAACAACCGCAATACAGTATCCATAAGAAAGACCCTAGCGACTTTTTAATCAATGGCTTAATGGAGTTATTAGATCAATATCAACGATTAGAAATCACATTAAAACTAGGGAGAGGGCGAAACAAGAAAACCCAGCAGGGAGGCTATGCAGGAGGAAATGTCGCATTAGGCTACAAAGTGAAGAAAGGTCAAAAAAGGCTTGTCATAGATGACAGACAGGCAAAGACCGTACAAAGAGTGTTTGACTTAAAGGAAGAGTATCCTTCGTGGTCTTTAACTCAACTAGCGGAACAACTGAATGAAGAAGGACATCGAACAAAACAAGGAAAGCTGTTTACTAAAGTCCAAGTCAAACGGATTTTAGATAGAAAAGCCTTTTATAGTGGGTTATACCACTATGGTGACATAACAGCAGATGGCAAACATCGAGCCATTTTATAACGGTAAACAGATAGAGAAGGGATAGGCTTTCGTACCCTTGCAAGTCTCTAAGACTAACGCTCGACCTAAGGTTGCCGACATTCTCAGTCTTGCTTTAGCCGTTCTAACGAATATAGGGGTGAAGTTTTCTGATGGGAAGAGATAAGTATATTTATATAGGACTGGATTTACATAAATTAATACTGATAATATTCCTAACATGACTAAAAATGATATATTAGAGGGGTTACCAAGTAACTGGAAATACACTGAGAATAACGGTTTTGTTCATATTAGAGATGCTAATGGAAATGCCTGGATGAAAATTGACCCTCCTGACAAAGTTACAAAGTATGACCATGTTCATATTTTTGATGAAAGTGGTAATCCGCTTGATGTAAACCTAAACGTTGTGGATAGAAAAAGCCCGGATGCTCATATTCCATATAAAAAGTGAGGTGGAGTAACTTGAATGCACAGAAAATACTAAATGAAATTGAAGAACTGCATTATTGGGATGCTAGAGTACTGCAAATGGAGTCCAGTTTTTTTGGAGATGAACTTAGAATTGTATTTGAAGACACAGATTTTAATGTAATCTTACTTTTTACTGGATGTTCGAAATTCTCATTTGTAACAAGTGTTGATGATAGATTGAAACCCTTAAAAGAATTAACGAAAACTCAAATTCCTTATTTTATTCAGGATGTTGAGATTACAGATGTACAGATTGACGGAGAAGATATATTAAAATGTAATATTTTTATGCCGCCTTTAAATGTAGAAGTTATTTGTAATACTATACTAATTGAAAAAGAATAATAAAAGAACCTTGATTTGGCTAATGAGCCTATCAAGGTTTCTTTTATGTTGGGTGGGGATACTCAATGACGAATAGTTCAATTGTTATGCAGAGAATATGAGTAACTCCTGTAAGCCCCATATTAAGTTTTTACGAATTATATAGTACGTACAACACCTTTAAAACGTATGCCCTTTTTACTCTTTATTTTGTTAAGAAAATAACCATAATATCATCAGTTACCACCATTTTTATTCTCCAAAGCCATACCTTCGCATTCTTCCTGCCTTTAAATTTTTCGCAACTTTGACGTACATAGAACGATTGCTAGTACAAGAGGCTACTCTCATACCATGAGGTGGATTATGTTGTAACACTAAACACAAGCCGTTTATGGCGGTCGGACATAGTGAAAGTGTTAGTACATCGAGAATTGAAAAAGCATGGAGTGGACATTCGGAGTATTGAACAACCGCAATACAGTATTCACAAGAAAGACCCTAGCGACTTTTTAATCAATGGCTTAATGGAATTATTAGACCAATATCAACGATTAGAAATCTCGTTAAACTTCATTCAGCTGTTCAGCTAGTTGAATTAACGACCATGAAGGATCCTGTTCCTTTAGGTCAAACACTCTTTGTACGGTTATTGCTTGTTTAGAAGCGAGTAACAATGCTTGTTCCACTAGAAAGGCAGAGCAAATAATGTCACTCGTTCTAGCTGATGGAGAGGTAAAGCGTGAATACCAAATATCAAGAGACTTTATCATTCAAAGCATAGTAAGAGATATCCCTTTAAGAAACAGGAAATCAAGAAGGTGGATAAAAAGTTAAAGGTGACCATTCAAACGTTAGGTATGCAACTTGAAACTATGCCAGGGATTGATACGGTTACTTCCTCCGCATTGATTGCAGAGATTGGTGACATTCATCGTTTTGCCAATTCTGACAAACTCGCAAGATATGCAGGAATTGCCCCTATTAAGATGGGTTCGGGCGGTAAGGAAACGATGAAGAAAACGATGAAGAAAACAAAACAAGGTAATCGAAAGCTATATGACATCTTTTACAACTTATCTGTCCAACAAGTCCAAGTTAGTAAAGGTAGTAAAATACCTCGAAACCCTGTCTTTTATGCTTACTATAATCGTAAGCTAAGTGAAGGGAAGTCCAAGTCACAAGCCCTTCTTTGCATTATGAGAAGATTAGTCAGAATTATCTATGGTATGATGAAAAATAAAATGACTTATATTATGGCAGATCAACCAGAAACAAAAGCTAGTTAATCAATATGGGTGGTGGTTGAACAAACTGCCATTCTTTTATAAAGTACATTTTTAGATATTCCTAAGGGTACGGGTAATTTTGTTAAAGTTAATAATAAAACTATAATAATACTGCAACTGCCCCTAAAAAGGGTGGAGAGACAGTTGTAGGTCATGCTTTACAAAAACATGCAGGAAGAAATCCAGACATTTGGGGGAAAGTTAAAGGCGGACCCGACCAAATAAATCAAACAGCATTGAAACATCTTGAAGAAATTATGGATGGACCTTTAGGATTTATAAAAATTAAAAATCCTAAAGGAATAGAATTTTTGGAGAAAAAACTACCAGATGGGCGGGGAGTTCGATTAAATCTGGATGGAGCTTTTAAAGGGTTTATTGACCTGTAAAAAAGGTGGGTTGTAAGTGGAAAATTTAGAGATTATATTAACTGATTTTAATAAGAGAAAAATTGATAAATTAATTTATGAAGAACTTAAATTATCTACATTAAAACTTAAATCATCACATTTTTATCCTGAATTATTCACCGCAATCTAAAACTTTGAGAATTTCATGAATTTATAACGCTAAGGGAAATTGAGACCGAAAAAATAGCCTAGTTAGAGACGATTTGAAACGTGTCTTGCGAGAAAACCGATTTTTGGGCAGACTTGCCCCTTGGTGCGAGTTCGATTTTTTAAAAATGGCTATTTAGTTAAATGTTAGCTGCTGCACCCTGGTCAGTACATCCCAAAAGAAGCGTTCATAGACAAAGCTTGAGGACATTTTGAAATACAGTGAACGTCCGGATTTCACCAATTTACTCGCTAC